>JAFNQK010000142.1 GCA_017386165.1 Treponema sp. | reverse complement strand
GAACATGTATACTCAGGGAGTTGATCCTGAACTTGATTTTACAAATATGCCTATGCTGGTTGAGGCTTATACCCGACTTACAGGTATGTCTATTCATCCACGTACTCCATATTCCGGAGAACTTGTATTTACTGCCTTTAGTGGTTCTCATCAGGATGCAATCCGCAAAGGTATGGCTGCCAGAGTAAAGATGCAGCCTAATGATTACTGGGATGTTCCGTATCTTACTTTTGATCCGCATGATATCGGTCGTCAGTATGAAGGCATTATCCGTATAAACAGTCAATCTGGAAAGGGCGGTGCGGCATTCATTATGGAACAGGAATATGGAATCGTTATGCCAAAGGCAATGCATCCTGTATTTGGCGAACTTGTAAAGAATGCTGCTGACAAAGCACAGCGGGAACTTCAGCCAAAAGAAATCTTTGATGTTTTTGAAAATGCATGGCTCAAGACAAAAGATCCGCTTAATGTAATTGAAATTACAGAACGACATATCGAAGGAGAACGTGGGGACGATGCTCCAGAACAGGTTGCAGGTATGGCAACTGTTTCTTGGGAAAACAAACAGTTTGCTGTTGCGGCAAATGGTAACGGTCCTCTCGATGCCTTTGTAAATGCCCTTAAGCAGACTCCTGCACCTAAGTTCAATATTACAAACTTTAGTGAACACAGTATTGGTACCGGTAGTGATACCTGTGCTATTGCTTATGTCCAGATTACAAAAGAAGACGGAAGTCAGGTCTGGGGTGTCGGAAAAAGTTCCAGTGTAGGTCGTGCGGGTATCGCAGCTGTTGTTAGTGCAATCAACTTTAAGGCGTAAATTGAATGGCTCGCAAAAAGAAATATACCGCTGCATTAATCGGAACTGGTAGAATTGGTTTTACTCTGGGATTTGACAGAAAAAGGGAACAGCCTGCAAGTCATAATATGGCTCTCTGCGATAATCACAGAATTCGTCTTGTGGCTGCCTGTGATTCTGATCCTGTAAAACTAAAGTATTATCACAGATTTATGCGTCGTCCGCAGCTGTTTTCGGATTACTCATATCTTTTTGCGACTACTAAGGCTGATATTATTACGATTGCTGTTAATGAGAATGCACATTTGGGTGCTTCTCTGGCGGCAATCAGGGCAAGGCCTCGTCTTGTAATTCTTGAAAAGCCTGTTGCTCTCAGTGTAGAAGAAGGCTTAAAAATATTTGAAGAAGCAAAAACTTTGAATATTCCTGTAATGATTAATCATGAGAGACGGTTTGCTGAAGATTACAAAATAGCAAAAGAGTATATTTCTAAAATCGGAACAATTCAGACAATCAATGCAAGACTTGATTCCAGCCTTTATGTATATAATCCGGAACAGGAAAAAACTGGGGAATATAGCTTGTGGCATGATGGAACTCATCTTGTGGATATTGTGTCTTATTTGCTTGAGGATAAGTGTGTTCAAGATGTTCATTACGATGCCGAAGATTGCGGCGATAAAGAAGTTTTAAGAAATATTAAAATCACTAATATTCTGTTTGATGATAATTCAAAGATTGTCCGCTCAATTAATGTTCATGCTCAGAGTGAAAAATGTCCTGATATCAACTTATTTGTTACAGGTAAAAGCCGTTATTTTGGATTTGAGATTGATGTTATAGGAACAGAAGGAAGAATCCGAATTGGAAACGGAATTTTTGAGTTCTACAAAAGAGAACAGTCTCGTCTTTATACCGGTTTTTATTCTCTTGAAAAAGATATTAATGTTTTTAAACCTAAAAAAACAAAGTATTTTTCAAATATGATTAAAAATGCGGTGGATTTTCTTGACGGTAAGGAACCAATTTATTCAACACTTGCAACAGGTTTGCGTACTTTAAGGGTTCTTGAAGAGATAAAAAATCAAATCAAGGAAATCAGTTCACTTCCGTTTTAGTTTAAAATAATTAAGGCTGCCCTTTCGGACAGCCTTTTTTAATGCTTACTCAGCGTGAATTGATGTATTCTTTACAACAACGTCGTGAGCACCACCTTCGCGGATTGAAGCAGGGCTTACAAGTGTAATCTTAGCTTTTTCCTGGAGTTCAGGAATTGTAAGAACACCGCAGTTACACATTGTGTGTCCGATTTTGCTTGTTGTAAGGGCAACATTGTCGTGGAGGCTTCCTGCGTATGGAACGTAAGAATCAACGCCTTCTTCGAATGCCATCTTTTTTGCACCACCAAGGTCATAGCGCTGCCAGTTGCGTGCACGGTTTGAACCTTCTCCCCAGTATTCTTTTACATAGTTACCGTTTACGATAAGTTTGTTTGTTGGAGATTCATCAAAGCGGGCAAAGTAACGGCCAAGCATTACAAAGTCAGCACCCATTGCAAGAGCAAGAGTGATATGGTAGTCGTGTACGATACCGCCGTCAGAACAGATAGGAACGTAAATTCCAGTTTCTTTGTAGTATTCATCGCGGGCACGTGCTACATCGATTGTAGCTGTTGCCTGTCCGCGTCCGATACCTTTCTGTTCGCGGGTGATACAGATTGAACCTCCACCGATACCGATTTTTACAAAGTCAGCACCAGCTTCTGCAAGGAATCTAAAGCCTTCTGCATCAACTACATTTCCGGCACCTACTTTTGCATTTGGCCATTTAGCGTGAATGTCGCGGAGGGCACGTGCCTGCCATTCAGTAAATCCTTCTGAAGAGTCGAGAGTCATTACATCAACTCCTGCTTCGAGGAGGGCTGGAACTCGTTCCATGTAATCGCGGGTGTTGATACCTGCGCCTACGATATAGCGTTTCTGGTTGTCCAAAAGTTCGAGAGGGTGTTCTTCGTGACTTGCAGCATCCTTTCTGAATACGAGGTACTGGAGGTTTCCGTTCTTGTCTACGATTGGGAGCTGGTTAATCTTGTTCTTCCAGATGATGTCGTTAGCTTCTTCGAGAGTAATTCCAACTTCTGCCTTTACAAGGTCACCGAGAACAGTCATATAATCCTGAACCTTTGCTCCTTCCGGGCAGTGATCGAGTCTAAAGTCGCGTTCTGTGATGATACCAAGAAGCTTTCCGTTGTGTTCTCCGTTGTCTGTAACAGCAACTGTTGAGTGTCCTGTAGTTTCAATGAGTTCAACAAGTTCTGCAAGAGTTTTATCTGGACGGATGTTTGTATCGCTTGTAACAAATCCTGCCTTGTAAGCTTTTACGCGGGCAATCATTGCAGCCTGGTCCTGAATTGTCTGTGAACCGTAGATAAAGCTGATTCCGCCTTCTTTTGCAAGTGCTACAGCGAGTGTATCGTTAGAAACAGCCTGCATAACGGCAGAAACCATAGGAATGTTCATTGTAAGGGGACATTTTTCACCGGCTTTCTTATTGTAACGAACAATCGGTGTTTTTAGCGATACGTTGGCAGGAATACAATCTGGTCCTGTATAGCCAGGTACTAACAGATATTCATCAAATGTGTGTGATGGTTCTTCAAAAAAGTAAGCCATGAAAATCTCCTATAAGATATTGATTAAAAAAGTATAATTGATAAATTATAGGAGATGATTTGATTTATGTCCATAGGAACCAAAGAAGAATTGCAGCAGATGCAGTAGTAATTATTGTGAAAGGTCCTGCAATTTTAAGCCAGCCCAAAAAGTTCATCGGGTAGCCTTCTTTTTTTACGATTCCCATTGCTACGACATTTGCACTTGCTCCAAAAGGAGTGAGGTTACCGCCGAGGCAGCTTCCAACAAGGAGTGCAAACATAAAAAGCTCTGGTTTGAGGTTCATCTGAGTAGCCATACCGCTTGCAACTGGAAGCATTGCGATAATATATGGAACATTGTCTACAAAGCCGCTGATTGCAACAGATACTAAAAGAATGATGATAAAGCCTTTGATTTTTGAGCCGTTACAGATATTTGCAAGGAAAACAGAAAAATCATCCAGAAGACCGATTTCTTGAATTGCGCCTACAACGACAAAGATTCCTAAGAGGAAGAAAATTGTTTCCCAGTCCAGTTCCTTGATTAAAGTCCAGGTTTCTTCTTTTGTTTTTTTCTGATTAAAGAGATACCAGAAAATGCCTGCAATTCCCAGAGCAAGAACGAAAAGACCGCTCATGTATGGAAAGTCAAATGGAAGGAATGAAATTGCGGCAAGTCCGAAAATCATAATCAACAAAAGTGCAAAAGGAAAATATGAAATTACCTGAGTTTTTTCTACCTGGATTTTTTCTTTTCCAGCTTTTGTAAAAAAGAAATAAAAATAAACAGAACCTGCTAAAAGTCCCATCTGGATAATCCAGAAAATAGAGAACTGGCCGTTATGGAAAAAGAAGTCGTTGAAATTGTAGCCTGCATAACTAGCAAAAATCATGCTCGGAGGGTCACCAACGAGAGTTGCTGTTCCTTCAAGGTTGGACATAACAGCAAGTCCGATCATAAAGTAGGTTGGATTCATATTGAGCTTTGTACAGAGGGCAAGGGCGATTGGTGCCATTACGAGAACTGTAGCAACATTTTCAACAAAGATTGAAATAATTCCTGTCATCATGAGAATCGCAATTATGGCTAGGGCAGTATTTTTGCTTGAATTAACGATTCCGTCTGCAATGCGTGCAGGTACCTTAGAATAAATAAAAAGTGCAGCGATGGTCATACTGCCGAGGTAAATCATAATAACGTTCCAGTTAATGATTTGACCAAGGGAGTGAGTAAGTGCGTAAAGATGTGCTGGGATGGAACCGTTTTCTGCCTGTTTGAAAATTACATCTGGAAGAAAAGTTCCTAATAAAATTACTGCCAGTGCGGCTCCTGTTGTAAACCATACTTTTTTGTTTTGAAAAGCGATTACAAGAGCATACATTAAAACAGCAATTCCAAGAATTATCCATTTAATGTTTTCCATGTTATATAATTCCTTTAATAAAGATTTCGAGTCCTATGGCAATGAGAATAATGCCTCCAAGAATTCCTGCTTTGTTCTGGAGTTTGTATCCGATGGTTCGGCCAATTTTTAATCCACCAAGGCAGATTGCAAATGTAACAACTGCAATTATAAGACAGGCAATTAATGCATAAAGCCAGTTATAAGAAGAAATTGTAAATCCAACGGAAAGAGCGTCTATTGAGGTGGCAATTCCCTGAATAAAGAGAGTTTTTAAGGAAATCTTTTTTATTGTCTCTTCGGTTTGTTTGGCGTCGCATGCATTTTTGTTTTCTTTTTGTTCTTTAATGGCTTCGATAATCATTTTTATACCGATAAAAGAGAGCAAAAAGAGAGCAATCCATGGAATAAACTTTTGAAAAGAAGTAAAAGCAGTTTCAATTGAATGTACGCATACCCATCCAATCATTGGCATTGCAAACTGAAAGAATGCGTATACAGATGCTATGAAACATACTCGTGAGATTTTCATGTTATGCTCTTTTAATGCATTTGCGATACATACTGAAAAGGCATCCATTGCAAGTGCGATTCCTATCAGAATACTGTTGATTAAAAAGTCATAAACCATTGTTATAATCCTTGAAGTCATATCATATATCAAATGAGAAACTTGTTCTATATTTATAAAAATATTAGAATACAAGTCTTGTAAAAGGGAGAAAAATGAAAATTTTTGATAACAAATTTCGCCGTATTATTCTTTTTTTAGTCTTGTCGTGTTTTTCAATCACTTATGCTCAGAATTTAAGAGAATATGTTTGTATTGTCCAGGGAAATCTTTCTGATAAAAACAAAACTTATCTCGAAAGCATCAGGGATTCTCTTGAAAGATACGGTTACTCTTATTATTCCAAATGTATTAACAATTATTTTGGCGGGACTTTTGGTTCCGGTTTTATCTGGTATGGGCCGGATGCCAAGCCTTATATAGTTACAAACAAGCATGTCGTAAGAAATTATGAAACAGTAACAGTTTCTTTTGAGAATGCGGACGGTTCTGTTTCTGATTATAAGAATTTGCCGATTGTATTTATTGACGAAGATGTGGATGTTGCTCTCATAGGGATTTCTGAAGGATTTAAGAGAGAAGGACTTTTGTTTGTTAAAAAAACTCCCGATGACGGTACTGATGTATTTTCTGCGGGATTTCCGGGACTGGCAGGAAGACCAAGCTGGCAGTTTGGTAAAGGTGTAGTTACAAATTCGTCTGCCAAAATAAAAGAATTGCTTAACCCTGATATTTCTCATTTGATTCAGCATTCTGCGCAAATTGATGCAGGAAATTCTGGGGGACCTCTTCTTGTAAAGGATGCTAGCGCAAAGGCCGGCTACAGAGTTTGTGGCGTTAACACCTGGAGTGCAATTTCCAGACAGAATACTAATTTTTCTATTCCATCATCTGCCGTTGAAAAAATTATAAAAAACAACTACGGAAGTCAGAATACAATTCCTTTTGAAAAGCGTTGCGAGGATTTTGGAACTCTTTTGTCGGGAGAAGGGGATTTTACAGAAATCGTTCCTTATATTTCTGATGAAATGATTATCAAATATGGAGACAAGGCGATAAAAGATGTTCTGGGCAAGGCTTCAACCTCTGCAAGAACCTATGTTTCCAATGTTTTTGAAGTAAATCCGATAGAAGGGCTCAGATATGCAATTGCGTATTTTGTTTATGGAAAAGGCCATTCTGAAAATCCTTTAAGTTTTTCAGAAGCTTTAGACGAATCTGCCGGCAAAAAGATTAAGTTCAGTGCAGAAGAAAAAGCAATTGAAGCTATGTGGATTCAGGAAAGAGGACAGTGGCGTTTGTCTGAGTTTGAAGGAATCACAGCATCTAAACCAGAATCTGAGAAATCCGCAAAAGAACAGAATACTCGTGATGAACCTGTTTTTTCACTTCATGATCCATATATGATGTCTTTGGGGCTCGGATTTTTAGACAATTTTAACTTTGATGGAAAAAATTTTGAGATTCGCTGTGGCCTGGTTTATGATTATTTTTCTTTGGGGCTTTCATGCTTTGGGACAAAGGTTTCTTATACAAAGAAAGGCAGTTATTATGAACCATTAACTACAGAAACTGCTATTCCAGTTTGTTTTGGTATGTATGCACAGGGACGCCTTCCATTGAAAATAAGTTCTTTTATAATTATTCCTTTTGCAGAAATTCAGGGGGGATTGGGATATTCAAGTGTTTTATTGTCTGAACAGGTAATACCATTTTATTATGCTATTGGAGGAGGCCTTGAGTTTTCTTTCTACACTAAAGGTGCTGTTTCTCCCTTTGTTTCTATAAGATATAATGAGATTGCTTTTCTGTCTTCTGGTGTTGAGACTTCTAATATTTTTACTATTGATGCAGGTATAAAACTGATTAGAAAGTAAATATTTTTGCGTAAGAGGGTTTTTATCCGGTATACAAGCAGTTGATTGAATGATTTTTCTGTTTGTGATACTATCTTTGAGTAAAAAACAATACTTCATTTTTGATGTGTTTTTTACCAATCTTTTTAATTTTGGAAGTTACTCATGAACGTTGTTGTAATGGGAGCCCAGTGGGGTGATGAAGGAAAGGGTAAAATCGTTGACTACCTTGCAGAAGATGCAAAATATGTTTGTCGTTTTGCTGGTGGAGCAAATGCAGGTCACACAATTGTTGTAGACGGTAAAAAGTATGCTTTGCATCAGGTTCCATCTGGAATTCTTTATCCAAATAAGTCTGTTTTCCTTGGTTCTGGTATGGTTATTGAACCAGAAGCTTTGTTTAACGAATTGAAGATGCTCAGCGATAACGGAATCAACTGGGAAGGTCGTGTATTTATTTCTGACCGTGCTCACATTACACTTCCAGGATATCGTCAGATGGACAAAGACCGTGATGCAGCCCGCAAGCGTCCAATTGGAACTACAGGCCGCGGAATCGGAACAACATATTCTCAGAAGGCAGAACGAGATGGTATTCGTCTTGCAGACCTTGACTGGGAAGAAAAATGGAACGATCTCGACGATGCTGATAAAGAATTCTTGAATCAGTACAAAGAAAAACTCCTTAAAATGCGCATTGATATTGCTGCAAAAATGTGGGAAATCCGCAAAGAAAACATCCTTTTTGAAGGTGCACAGGGTGCAATGCTCGATATCGATTCTGGTACATATCCTTATGTATCATCAGGTGCATCTGGTTCGTACGGGGCTTCAAGCGGTTCTGGTATCGGTCCTCGCGCAATCGACAAGGTTTATGGTGTATTCAAGGCATATGAAACTCGCGTCGGAAACGGTCCAATGCCAACAGAATTCAATGCTGAATCAGAAGGTGAACTCTGTGATTATGTTCGCAAGACTGGTAACGAATTTGGTGTAACAACTGGTCGTGCCCGCCGCTGTGGATATCTTGACCTGGTAGCTTTGCGCTATGCATGTCATGTAAATTCAATCGATTCCCTAGTTCTTACACACCTTGATGTATACGACGAAATGGAAGAAATCGAAGCTTGTGTAGCATATGACATCAACGGAGAAATCGTAACTGACTTCCCAACAAGTATTCCTGCTTTGAATGCTGCAAAACCTGTTCTTCAGAAGTTCAAGGGCTGGAAAAAATCAATTAAAGAACTTAAGAAATACTCACAGCTTCCAAAAGAAGCAAAAGAATATGTAGACTTTATTGAAGACTACTGTGGTACTAAAGTTGGAATCGTTTCAGTAGGTCCTGATCGTAACCAGACTTTCAACCGCGAAAAAATCTGGAAATAGATTGGTTTTCTGATTTGTAAAAGGCTGTGCTAATAGGCACAGCCTATTTTTTTCTGTTGTATAAAAATACTAATAGTGCGCTGGTTAAAATAATTGCATATCCGATAAAACTGTAAAGATCTGGAATCTGTCTGAATACTAAGAATCCCAGCAGTGCACTGAAAATTATCTGGCTGTAATCATAAATCGATATATCTCTGGCAGGAGCGTAATAATAGGCGTATGTGATTCCGAATTGCCCTCCGCTGGCAGCCAGTCCTGCTCCCATTAAGATAAGAACTTGTATCAAAGTCATCGGTGTAAAGTTTGTTATCATAAATGGAACTGAAACTAAACAGGAAAAGGCAGAGAAAAATGTAACGATTATTGAAGCGCTCATTTTAAGACTGCCCAGTTTGTGGACGCAGCAATAGGCAAGTCCCGCTCCCATTCCTCCTGCAAATCCTGCCAGTGCTGGAAGAGAAGACATAATATTTGCGCTAGGTTTAATAACAAAAACACTTCCGATAAAGGCGCCGCAAATACAAAGAAATGGAATTAATTTAATACTTTCTTTTAACAGCAGAAAACTAAAAAGGACCGCAAAAAAAGGACTCATTTTATTTAAAATACCTGCATCAGAAATAGGAATGTGATCCAGGGCATAAAAATTTCCAAAAATACCGATAGTTCCTGCAATTGAGCGTATTATAAGAAAAGGAATACCTTGTTTCGGAAAGTTCAAGGTTTTTCTATCTCTTATCATCTTAGAAAAGCCAATAAAAAAAGCCACGATATTTCTAAAAAAAGCTTTTTGTGTAAAAGGCAAATCCCCAGCCAGGTGAGCAAGCATCCCCATCACAGAAAAGCAGAAAGCGCTGAAAATGATGCAAAAAATCCCCTTTGCAAGATTTCTGTGAGGATTATCAATATTTTGTTCGATTTGTACCTGATTAACTTGTGTATTTGTAATTTCTGTATCCATTTTGGATATATTAGCATATTTTACAAAAAGAATTTGGGGAATTTTTACTCAATTGTTTGATTTTGGTGATGAAGATACAAAGAAATTAATTATTTAATAAAAGAAAAGACTTAAAAAATTGCGGCGAGCGCACGATTTCAAATCAACGGGATACGACTGGAAGGCAATTTTTTAATTGTAGATTGAGTTTTAATTAATTTTTTTTATTTTGTTATAGTTGGCACGCCTTTTGCATAATATATAGTGTAAGAAAAATTAAGATGCTGTAGGAGGCACAATATGAACGAACTTTCAATTTTTGATTCACTTTTTAACAACACAATGGACAATGTATTAGGTGGTGTAAGCTGCCGTACTGCATTTACTCCAAAAGTTGATGTAACTGAATCGAACAATGCCTACAATCTTTCAATGGATCTGCCTGGACGCACAGAAAATGATGTAGACATTCAGATCGACCACAATACATTGACAATTTCATCTAAGAAGGAAGATGTTAAGGAAAAAGAAAAAGAAGAAAAGAAAGAAGCTAAAAACGAAACAAAATGGTTAATTCGTGAACGCTATGTTTCTTCTTTCAGCCGCAGCTTTACTTTGCCAGATGATGTTGATACAGAAAATGTAAGTGCAGAGTTTAAGAATGGTATCTTGTCTGTGACAATGCCACGCAAAGCTCTTGCTGCTCCAAAACGCATTGCAATTAAGTGCGCATAAAGTGTAGAATAGGCCCATGTTTGAAGTACGCGTTACAGCCGATTTTGCAGCGGCACATTTCTTAAGAGATTATCACGGAAAATGCGAGAACTTACATGGGCATAACTACAAGGTTTATGCTCATGTGCGTGGAGAAGAACTTAACGAAGGTGGAATGCTTCTGGATTTTACTCAGTTAAAAGAATCTCTGCGCACAGTATGTAAAAAGCTGGATCATACAAATCTGAATGATTTGTCTGTATTTGACCAGAATCCAAGTGCTGAGCGACTTGCGATGTACATCTTTAATGGCATTCTGGAAGATTTAAGTTCTAAAGGAATAGACCTTTCTTATTCCCAGGAAAAAAAATCTGCATGGCTTTATGCAGTTGATGTTTTTGAAACAGATACAAGCAGAGCCCGTTATAAAATCGTATAAAAAAAGACCCGTTTGAAAATGTATTTCAAACGGGTCTTTTCAGTAGTTCCTACTTCCAGAATAATTCTGCTTCAAAACAGTTTGAATCTGATTGTTTTCCAACGATTGTTATCTTTTTGTTCTGGTCGTCGATATTTCCCCAGATTTCGATTGTTTCGCCCTGAACGGCTTCTTTGTTATAGTTGATTCTAAAATCACTAAATTCTTTTTCCTGATATTCAGTAGGAAGGCTGTCTACCACAAAGGCTCCATATCGGGCATTGTTCATGTGACCATTTCCGTCGATATCGCTGTACCAGATAGGGCGTTTTGTAAAGAGATCCATATTTTCGGGAATTGAAATCTTTTCTGCTTTGAGACAATTGTGTTCTGTCTGGATATTTGGTTCTTCTCTAAGCTTAAAGTCTTTGATGCGCATGATTCTGCGTTTTGATAAATCGACTAAAAGCCATGTAGAAATACCACTTACAAGGCTTTCGTTTGTTTCTGTGTCAAAAATTTCGTATGCGCGCACAAACTGAAGTGGTTCTGGTTTTTCTTCCCAGGTTTTAATAGTAATTTTCTGATTACCAACAGGCATTTTATGAAATCTGAAGGCCTGTCGGCTTACGAGAATTCCCTGGTTGTTATCTGTAAGAACATCATAGCTCATTACGCGCTGGTTAAAATCTTCAACAGCGGCATCGGTTACTGTTCTAAGTAATTCAAAGAGGCTCAGCTTGTGATGCTGGTCGCACTGACAAAAGTAAATCTGATTCTGGGTAAAAAATTTGATGTTTGGACCGTCTGCTTCATGCCATTGATTGTAGGTAATCATAATCTAACGGGTACTCCTTCTTGTTGTAATGATTTTTTTATAGATTCAACTGTATACTGACCTGAATGAACCATTGTTGCAATCAGGGCTGCATCAGCTTTACCTTCTGTTAGAACTTTTGTGAGGTGCTCTGGCTTTCCTGCTCCACCAGAGGCAATTACAGGAACAGGAACAGCTTCTGCAATCATCTTTGTGAGTTCTACGTCGTAGCCGTCTTTTGTACCGTCTGCATCCATTGAGTTTAATACAATTTCTCCGGCTCCGAGGGAAACTGCCTTTTTTGCCCATTCCAAAGCGTCAAGGCCTGTGTCGACTCTTCCTCCGTGAATTGTTGTACCATAGCCGCTTGGTTTTGAGCTGTCTTTTCTAACGTCCATACCGAGAACGATACACTGGTTTCCAAATACCCTGGCACCTTCTTTAATAAGGTCAGGATTTTTAACGGCCTGACTGTTTAAGCTTACTTTTTCAGCCCCTGCAAGAATTGTGGATCGGATATCATCGAGGGTTGTAATTCCGCCGCCTACGCAGAAAGGAATAAAAACCTGACTGGCAACTTTTGAGATCAAATCAAGAATTGGACCTCGTCCCCGGGCACTGGCGATGATATCGTAGAATACGAGTTCATCTACCCCCTGGCGGTAGTATTCTGCTGCCATTTCAACCGGGTCACCGATATCAATATTGTTTAAAAATTTTACACCTTTTGTAGTTCTTCCATCTTTTACGTCAAGGCAAACAATAATTCTCTTTTTTAGCATATTACACCATCCGCAAAGTTTTTAAGAATCTGCATTCCCTTTGTACCTGATTTTTCAGGATGGAACTGAAATACTGTGATATTGTCTTTTTCGATACAGGCAGGAACTTTTATTCCGTAGTCAGCAGTTGCTTTGATTACACTTTGATCCTGAGGACAAATTACATAGGAATGAACAAAATAAAAATCACTGTGTTCAGGTATTGAATTGAATAATTTTGAACCGCCGTTTGTATAGGTAAGATCGCTCCAGCCCATATGAGGAGATTTAAGTGAGTTGTCCAGGTTTGTTCCTGATTCTTTCCATAAATCTTTGAAATGTCTGATTTTGCCAGGAATTAAACCGAGGCATTCAACATTTCCTTCTTCTGAAAAGTCAAATACGATTTGAGAGCCAAGACAGATTCCTGCAAGGGGCTTTCCGCTTTGAGTCCATTCTTTTAGAAATTTATCGTATCCGGTTTTCTTAAGCTGGTCCATGGCATATGCGGCGTCGCCAACACCCGGAAAAATAATTCTGTCACAATTAACAAGATCACTAGGATTTTTTGATAGAATATATTCAGCATTTAAGGCTTTTAGAGAGCGTTCAACACTTGTTATATTACCTGCGTTATAATCAACAATTCCAATCATAATTTAATAGTATAAAAAGAAGTGCACTGTTTCAAGATATTAAAAAAAATATCCGATAAAAAAGTATGGATTTAAAAGCTGTAATGCCTGTTGTTAAGGCAGTTTTGACCAATCCTTATGTAATTGGGACGACAATTGTAATTATTCTATATATGAATTTCTGTAGCTTTGTAGCAAATTACAGAAAAAAGCCTCCTAAGCCTAAAAAGGCAAAGAATGCTCCTGCACCTAAGCCTGCAAAGACTTCCGATGAAAAGAGCGAAGAAAAGAATGAAAAAGAAGGAGAAACCGCTTCTTCATAATGGATTTCTTTCTGGTAACAGCAATATGATTTTTCCAGGGCCATGTTAGTTCTCTGATTTTTCTTTCTTTTATAAGAGCTGTATATATTTGATTAAAGTCCTGTGAAGTCCAAATGTTTGCGTTTGTGTATGGACGAAAAGCTTTGTTCAAGAGAAAAATGCTTTTTGTTTCCAGGGTTTCCCTTGTGTAGAATTTATTAAACCTTTTTACCTGCCTGTAAACAAGATTGTAGTCCCCTTTTTCTGCCGGAGTAATTCTTCGTTTATCCGGAATCATCTTTTTCCTTTTAAGACACAAATCGCAGCCAGAGCATACCGTTTCGTCGTCTCTCATTGCATCAAGAAGAATCTGTCTTCTGCAGTTAGAGGTAAGTGCAAAATTTCGTAATACTGCTTTTCTGCTGTTTTTGGGATATACACAGGTTTTGAGTGCGTCTTCGGTGTTCCATAATAGAATAGCTTTGCTCAATTCTTTGTCTCTGCCACCTCTGCCGGCTTCCTGAATGTATGCTTCCGCAGAATCAGGCACATCAAGGTGGATAACAGTACGGATATCTTTTTTATCAACTCCCATACCGTAGGCACAGGTCGCACACAAAACTGCATTTTTTTGATCAAAGAACCATTGTTCAATTTTTGTCTTTTCCTCTTTTTCTAGTCCTGCGTGATAGAATTTAGCTGTTTCTTTTCCATAGACCATATTCAGGTCCCGGGCTAAATCTTCTGTTCTTTTTCTTGAACTACAAAATATGATTAATGGCCTCTGTTCCGTACCAGCAAGAAGAATTGCTGCCTGCTTTTTGGATTCTGTTTTGTAGACGTAATAATGAATATTAGGGCGGTCGCTTTCGCTTTTTACAAGATGTGCGTGGCCGTCAAAGAGTACCTGGGATATGCGGGATAAAACTTCACTGGAGGCGGTGGCTGTAAATGCGGTTATTACATCAACTTTTAGTTTTTTTAGAATCCTGTTCAATTCAAGATAGGCTGGTCTAAAACTGTCACCCCATTCGCTAACGCAGTGAGCTTCATCGATGGCAATATGTTTTATCTTTAGGGAACATAGCTTTTCAAGAAGGGTATTGTTGGATAAAACCTCGGGATTTGCAATGATTATTTTTGCGCCATTTTTTATTCTTTCAAAATTATTTTCTCTTTCTTCCTCTGTTTGTCCGCCCTTAAACACAACGCAGTCAAGGCCCCCTTGTTTCATTCGTCGTTCCTGGTCGCTCATAAGTGCAAGAAGGGGATAGATGATAAGGGTAGGACCGTCCAATATCAAAGCCGGTATCTGAAAGCACAGGGATTTTCCAGCGCCGGTGGGCAGAAGAACAATTTGTTTTGAAGGAGAATCTTCTTCGGTTCCAAATTTGCGCTCGGCATCTAGAATGTTTTCTATTACCAGCCGCTGCCAGGGATAAAGGTAGCTAATTCCAAAATTCTTTTGCGCTATTTCAAGCACAGGGTCAGGATTATCGTAGTTTACAGTTTCAAATTCATTTTCTTCCACATATATTAATAGCACAAAAACTATCAAAAACTGAAAAAACTAATTGTCCATAATAGTTATTTCGACGCGGCGGTTTCGGGCTCGGCCTGCTTCTGTGTCGTTTGAGGCTACAGGTTCTTTTGCGCCTTTTCCCTGGGTAAAAATGCAGTTACCGTCCCGGACTTCAAGCTCGGTTAAATAGCCTGCAACACTGGCTGCTCTTTCTTCACTTATTATCTGCTGGTTTTTAACTGTTCCTCGTCTTGCGCAGTGCCCGGTAATCAAAAGGTCGTTGTCAAAGGTTTTTAGGATTTCTGCAATCTTTTTAAGCTTTTCCTTTTCGCTTGGCATCAGTTCATAGCTGTCAGGCTTAAACTGAATATTTTCAATGCTGATTGTAAGTCCTTTCTCACTTTCTTTTACATCAACATTTTCGATACCCATTTTATTGATAGAATCACTGATTTTTTTGAGGTTTTCTTCTGTATTTACCCGTTCAAATTCTGTTACTTCTGCGTGGGCTTTTCCGATAAAGACAAAACGGTCTCCACTGTATGTTTCGATAGAAATTTTAAACTCTTCTGTGTAGTGGTCGATTGTGCCGTTTGTATTGTTCCACCAGAGCTTTTGATTAGAGTATCCAGTGGTGATTGCAGGAATATATCTTCGGTCTTTTCCCGCAAGAGAAGAAACCGGACTTTCGAAATAAAGCTGGTATTTGATTTCGATTACATTGAAGGTTGTTCCTTTTTCGTTTGTTTCGTCACCAAGATATTTATAAGTTGCCGCAAAAGGAACTTTAAAAGGTTTTGCAAGCTCAAAGGTTCTTCTCAAATCGTGTGCTTCGTGGCCTTCGCTTGTCCAGGTATCTCCGGGTTTTACAGCATAATCCGGAAAAACAGGAACATCTCTGACTGTCGGCATAAAATAAATATCACTGATATCATATTTTCCGTGGATGTCTCTTGTAAAAATACTTTCGTATTCTTCGCCCCAATTGTAATTTCTTCCATTATATTTATTTGTTGAATTTTCACTGGTCATAAAAATGGCTTTGCATTCTCCGCTTCCGTTTTCATCTACATTTGTTATTTCGCTTGATATTCTGTTTAAGATTTCTGATGTATGACTGTAATTTCCATTAACATAGACGTCTTCGTTTACTGTAGATAGAATTCTGCTTTTATCCCCCTGAGCGAACTTAAAAGTTAAAAGAACTTCATTTTCTTCTGAAAAGGCTGAAAAATTTAATAATCCGTAAATTAAAACTGAAGCAAAGATGGATTTAAGTTTTTTCATTTGTAACCTCGCCTTGTTATTATCGGTGCACAATGATAAAATTTGAATATGAATCAGAATATCACTATTTTTAAAAACTCCTTGAGCGATTCTCAGTTACATTCTTTTTTGTTGGTTTTACTTTTTTTTATAATAGTTGTGATTATTTGTTCGATTTTGACTGGAGTACTTATCGGAAAACTTGTTGCAAAAGTTTCTGTTTCTAAAATGTTAAAAAAAGAGAGAGAAGATGCTGTTAAGAGGTCCAAGGCGGTGCTTGGAGGTCAGCTTGCAGAGCAGGTTGCCCCTTTTCTTCCCGGATTTCCATGCAATCCCGGTGATGTCCGTTTTATCGGAAAGCCTGTTGATTTTATAGCATTTCCGGGAATGAGTCAGGGAAAGAGCGTTGATGAGGTGGTTCTAATAGAGGTAAAAACTGGAACTTCGACCCTCTCAGCCAGAGAAAGAGAAATTCAAAAAGCTGTAAACGAGGGCAGGGTGAGTTACAAGATTTTCTCGTTTTCAAGCGACAACAGTGCCCGATGATTGCCAGAAAGATACTGTTCGCACAATTCTTTGTCCATAGGCTTTCCTTTTAAGAATCCCTGAATTATGTGACAGTTAAATTTCTTTAAGAGATCAAACTGGTCTACTTTTTCTACACCTTCTGCAATGGTGTCCAGTCCCATTTTAGAAACCATTGTGATAATTGAATTAGTTATGGTAGCCTGAATGCCGTCTTTACCTGTTATATCGTTGATAAAGGATTTATCGATTTTTAAGGTATCCAGTGGAAGCATCTGTAAATAACTCAACGAAGAATAACCTGTTCCAAAATCATCAAGAGAAATCTTAAATCTCATGTCTTTAAGGATTTTCATTTTAGAAACCGCATCATCCATGTTGTCAATCATGATTCCTTCTGTGATTTCAATCTCAATGTATTTAGGATTTAGATGATATTTAGCAAGAAGGTCTGTGATGTCTTCGATAAAAGTTGCCTGTTTTAATTGAATTGGCGAAATGTTTACAGAAATTACCCCTTTAAAACCGTAGTATTTCTGCCAATAAGCGAGGGTTTCAAAAGCGGTGTTTAAAACCCAGTTACCGATAGGAATAATCAATCCGCATTCCTCAGCCATAGGAATAAAAATTGAAGGGGAGATTGTTCCCAGTTCTGGATCGTGCCATCTGATTAATGCTTCAAAACCCCGGAGCTCTCCTGTTTTTACATCAAACTGAGGCTGATACACCTGTCTAAAGCTGCTTGATAAAACGGCTTGGGTCATTTTATTCAAAATATTAAGTTTCTGAATAAAAATTCTCTGCATGTCTGGCTGGAAATAGGTAAAATTGTTTTTGCCGTTTTTCTTGGCCGCATGCATGGCGATATCTGCAAATCTGATTAAATCTTCCGGTTCTTCAGAGTTTTCCGGGTATACGGAAATTCCACCAGAAACTTTTAAATCCTGAAGAATAAAAGATTCAAAAATTGTATCAGTAATATTAACAAGGCTGTCTACAGAGTCTGATCGTTCAATGATTACCATAAACTCGTCGTCGCCGTATCTGTATGCAAATATTTTATTTCGGTTAAACTGATTCAGAACATCTGCTGCTTTTTGAAGAATCATATCGCCTTCGATATGACCTTTTGCATCGTTGATATTCTTCATGTTATCAATATCGATTAAAAGCAATGCAATTTTATTTCCGCAGAAAGAAGCGGTTTCAATACTTTTAGGAAAATCCAGATTGAATTTATTTCTGTTAGGAAGTCCTGTGAGACGATCGGTGTATGCGGCCTGTTTTAATTCTACATCCTGATCATGAATTGTAGTTACATTTTCAAGGCTGACAACAACCAGGTCGTCCTGAGCTCCGTTCATGGAAAGTTTAAACCATGCCTTGCTCACTTCGGAGTAATATACAATCGGGGAAGTAGGAATCTTATTTAATGCTTTATCTGCTAAATCAAGCCAAGGTACATTTACGGAGAGTCTGTCTTTAAACTCTGAAAAGTAATGACACTTAGAGAATGATGTATCAATTTGTTTAACAAACGCTTTGTTGCAGAAAACAAGCTCGTAATCAGTAGTAACTGAACCCTCTCTCACTGGTTTTGCTACCAATATCGGAGACGCAAAGGCATCCAATATTGAAATTAATCCGGGTTCTACCATACTTTAATTTTATGGGAGGAACCCGGATAAGTCAAATTTAATACTTTAAATAACTTGTTAGAATTTGCCGGTTAGTTCAAAACTAATTTGTCGCTTACTTCTCCGCTTACGCTGAATTTAGCAAGCAAATCTTCAACTGTAAGGTTTTTCTTTTCTTCCCCGCTTACATCGTAAACAACTTTTCCGTCCATCATCATGATAAGTCGGTTTCCATAGCGGATAGCGTCCTTCATATTATGTGTTACCATAAAAGCGGTAAGATTGTCGCGTTTTACAAATTCTTCTGTTAATTCAAGAACTTTTTTTGCAGTTTTTGGGTCAAGAGCTGCAGTGTGTTCATCAAGAAGCAGAAGTTTTGGTTTCTGGAGAGTGCTCATCAAAAGGGTAAGAGCCTGTCTCTGACCTCCTGATAAGAGTCCAACCTTTGCGTGCATTCTGTTTTCAAGCCCCAGATCAAGAAGCTTTAATTTTTCCATATATACTTCTTTTTCTGCCGGCTGAATATACCATGAAAGCCCTCGATGTTTTCCGCGGCGCATTGCCATTGCAAGGTTTTCTTCTATGCTCATGTTTGCGGCAGTTCCCATCATAGGATCCTGAAAAACTCGTCCAAGGTACTTTGCCCTCTTGTATTCAGGTTTGTCAGTGAGATCCAAGCCGTCCAAAACGATTGAGCCTGTGTCTGTCTGGTGAACGCCTGCAATTATATTTAAAAGAGTTGATTTTCCGGCACCGTTTCCACCGATTACCGTAATAAAATCGCCGTCTGCTATTTCAAGGTCAACACCTCTGATAGCTTTTTTCTCTGTGATTGTTCCTGGGTTAAAGGTTTTAGTTATATTAAAAAGTTTTAACATATAATTTTCCGTATTAATTATTTTTCTTCTTCGTCACGATGTTTGTTTACCATTATATGACGAGTATTTTCTTCTTCGTTAAGGTTTGTTCCAGGCAGGCTTCGTCTTCTTCTGTCAATTTTTGCCTTGAAAACAGGAACAGAAAGTGAAATTGCAACGATGAGTGCTGTAAGGAGCTTTAAATCTGTTGATTTTAATCCCAGTTGAAGGACGATTGCAATGATAATTCTGTAAATAATTGAACCTAGTACAGCAGAAACAAGGGTGTACCAGAATCCAAAGTGAGAACCAAAGATTACTTCTCCAATAATAATAGAAGCAAGTCCTACTACGATGGTACCTGTTCCCATACCTACGTCTGCATATCCCTGACTTTGTGCTACAAGGGCTCCACTTACGGCAACCATTCCGTTTGAAATCATAAGTCCGAGAATTTTTGTGTAGTGAGTGTTAATACCCATTGCACGAACCATGTGTTCGTTGTTTCCTGTTGCTCGTACGGCGCTTCCGATTTCAGTTCCAAAGAACCAGTACATAAGTCCAATAATAATACCTACGATTACAACACCGATGATAAGTGAAGCTGTTGTTTTTGAAATATGATTATTTGTTAAATTGATTAATTTGCTCATCATGGTAGGGCTACCCAAAAGAGGGGTGTTAGCCTTTCCCATGATTCGAATGTTAATAGAATATAATGCTATTTGTGTCAAAATACTTGCAAGCAGAATATTTATTTTGAGTTTGGTGTTCATAAAACCTGTAACAAGACCACAGCACATTCCCATTAAGAAAACAAACAGAAGTGTCAGTAAAGGATTCATTCCGTGTGTTATAAGAACGGCTGTAACGGCACCACCTGCCGCAAAACTTCCGTCTACGGTCATATCGGCAATGTTTAAAATTCTAAATGTTAGATAAACACCCAAAGTCATTAGCCCCCACAAAATACCTTGTGAAACGGCTCCTTCCATTGCAAGTAAAATTGACATAAATTAAGCTCCAATCAAACTATTAAAAAGATTCTGGAATTGTGATTCCGAGTTTTTCTGCAGTTTCCTGGTTGATGCTGAGATCGCATTTTTCAAGATACTGAATTGGCATTTCTGCCGGATTTTTTCCCTTAAGAATTTCAACTGCCATTTTTGCAGTCTGTTTTCCAAGTTCGTAGTAGTTGATTCCGTATGTTGCAAGACCACCAGCCTGAACCATACCTTCTTCACCAACGATTGTAGGAATTTTGTTTTCAAGTGCAACCTGAGCAACTGTAGCCATTCCTGCTGCAATCATGTTGTCAGTTGGGCTGTAGATTACATCACATTTTCCACAGAGGCTCTGAGCAACCTGCTGGATTTCGTTAGAGTTAGAAACAGTTCCGTCAACATATTTAAGACCGAGCTTGTCACATTCTGCCTTTGCAAGCTGAATCTGGAAGAATGAGTTCTGTTCACTTGAGCAGTAAATCATACCAACAGTCTTTGCATTAGGAACGATTTTCTTCAAAAGGTTCATCTGAGCTGCACAAGGTGTAAGATCTGATGTACCAGTAACATTAGTTTCTGGCATTGCATTTGATTTTACAAGCTTTGCGCTTTCTGGGTCAGTAACAGAAGAAATCAATACTGGAATTGTCTGTGTAAGGTTAGCAACAGCCTGTGCTGCTGGAGTTGCGATAGCGAAAATAAGGTCATCGCGGTCATTGATAAGTTTTTCAGCGATTGTTACACAGTTAGCCTGTTCGCCCTGTGCATTCTGGTAATCGATGATAATGTTCTTTTTGTTTACATAGCCTGCTTCTGCAAGTCCGTCAACAAAACCCTGGTAGTTCTTATCGAGAGCAGGGTGTTCAAGAAGCTGAATTACACCAATACGGATTTTCTTTTCATTTGATTTAGAACAGCCAGTTGTAAAAAGAGCTGCAGCTGCAACGATTGCAGTAAGCACTGCTGTTGTTTTTTTCATTTTTAATCCTCCTTAATATATGAAAAATAACATTCCTATTATAATTGTACAGGCTTTTATTCGCAATATGTGAGGCATTCCTATTAGCTTAATAAATCGTTTTCTGTGGAAAAATTAAAGTATTTACTATAAATATTTGCATTACATGTAAATTTGAATTATATTTTAAATATAACATTTTAGGAGTTCGTCTATGGTATCAATCATCATTGGAATAATTTTAATTGCTTTTACAGTTTTCTCAGTTCTTCCTTCTTGTCCGCTCGCATGGGGACCTGAAGTAATTGCTTTCTTAAAGGGTATGGCTCCAGTACTTGCAGCTTTTGTGGGCCTTGTTCTTTTGTTTATCGGTGCTGCTGATATCAAGGACAAAAAAGAAGCTAAGAAAGAAGAAAAAGAAGCAAAAAATCGCGAAGAAACAGAGAATAAGTAGTCTTTCTTTTATTGACCATTCTTTGTAAAAGAAGTATATTTTAATTCCCCGTATATAAGAAACAGCGACTGCTCATCGCTGTTTTGTGATTTTTTATCAGATGCACAGATATTAAGTCACATACAACTTTAATTTTTTAAGGTATATACATGAAAACTATTTTCGTAAATGAAAAAGAACAGAAGCGCGAATGGTTCGTAATCGACGCTGCTGGTAAACCACTTGGACGTGTTGCTGCAAAAGCTGCTGCAATTGCACGTGGTAAAGAAAAAGCTTCTTACACACCTAATCAGGAAATGGGTGATTATGTTGTAATCATCAACGCTGACAAAGTTGCAGTTACTGGTGGTAAAGAAACAAAGAAGATTTACTACAAGTATACAACTGGTTTTGTTGGATCTCTTAAGGCTCACACTTTCGAAAAAACTCTCGAAAAGAATCCTGTTGACCCAATCCGTATTGCTGTAAAGGGTATGCTTCCACACGGACGCCTTGGTCGTGCAATGATGGACAATGTTAAGATTTATGCAGGTGCAGAACACCCACATACAGCTCAGAATCCAAAAGCTGTTGAACTTTAATTAGGAGTCTATGATGGTAAAGAACATTGCTGTTGGAACAGGTAGAAGAAAGACTGCTGTAGCTCGTGTTTTTGTACGCGAAGGCTCAGGAAAAATCGTTGTAAACGGTAAAGATGCTAAAGATTACTTCGTAACAGAAGAACAGTTGAAGGTTGTTCAGCAGCCTTTGCAGGTTACTTCTTGCGAAAGCAAATATGATATCCTTATCAACGTAGTTGGTGGTGGTATGAACGGACAGGCAGCTGCATGTCTTCACGGAATTTCTCGTGCTTTGACACAGCTTGATCCTGATAACAGACCAGCACTTAAGGCTAACGGATACCTTACTCGCGATTCACGTATGGTTGAACGCAAGAAGTACGGTCAGAAGGGTGCTCGTAGAAGATTCCAGTTCTCTAAGCGTTAATCTTATATATCGATTATTGCAGGTTTACTGTGGTTATCTACGGTACAGAGCAAGTTTCGCCAGAGGTTATTAAAATAAACTCCAGTGCGGGACTTGCTTTTTTTATAAGAACTACATATTTAAAAATTGTTGACTCCTCTAAAATTGTAACAAACGCAGAATTTTTAGATCAGGAAGAAGAAGATATTCTGGAAGCAGGAATGTCTTTTGCGGTTGAATCAAAAGCAATGGATTATTTAGCCAGGGCAGAGCAGTGTCGTTTTGGATTAACTCAAAAACTGCTTAAAAAAGGTTATAAAAAGAATAATATCGATATCGCCTTGGACTATCTCGAACAGAAAAATTACTTAAATGACAAACGTTTTGCAGATTCCTGGCTGACTACAAGACAGATTACCAGTCCAGAGGGAAGAATTAAGCTTCTTGCAGAATTGTGTTCTCGTGGTATTTCGAGAGATGTTTCAGAGCAGGCGATTAAGGATTTCTTTGAAATTATAGAAGAAACTGATCTGGCCCGAAAGTGTTATGCTAAATGCATCAGGATGAGAAAATCAAAAGAAAAAACTGTTTTGTATCTTCAGAATCATGGTTTTAGCTACAGTTTGATTAAAAAGATAATGAATGAAGAAGAATAAAAAATCCGTCTTGGTTTTGCCTCGGCGGATTTTTGCTTTTCATAATGATAAACGTTATTTATACAGATAAGCCGGATACTGGATTTTTGATTCAGCAGAAAGCTCTGATATAAAACTTTCGATTGTTGATTTCTGGTTTGTCTTTCCAAAAAGAACATCCTTAAAAGTTTTATTCTTTTCGTAGGAATAATCTATAACTTTTGTTTTTTTACCTTCAAGTTTGTCGTTTGTAAGATTAGAAATCATTCCTTCCCATGTGTCAATTCCGTCAATTAATCCGTTCTTTAATGCCTGATTTGCAGTGTAAATGCGGCCGTCTGCAAGACTTTTTGTTTCTTTTAACGAAAGCTTACGGCTTGCTGATACAATCCCTACAAACTGTTCATAGCATTCGTCAGAAATTGACTGCATGATTTTTCTCTGTTCAGGTGTAACAGGTTCGTTAAAGTTGAACATGTTTTTATTGGCCCCGGTATGGATGGTTTCGGATTTGATTCCGAGATTATTCAAGAGGCCAGTGACATCAAAAGAACTTCCGGTAATTACACCGATTGAACCTGTTAAAGTGTTTCTGTTTGCATAAATCTTGTCTGCGGCGCAGGAAATATAGTAACCTCCGCTTGCGGCCAGTTGGCCTTGATAAGCGTAAACAGGTTTTCCGCTGGTTTTGTAATCCTGTAAAGCAAGGTAGGCTTCGTCTGCTTCGTAGACAGTTCCGCCAGGAGAATTGATAAACAGAGCGATTGCTTTGTTATTGTTATCTTCCTTGAGGGATTTAATTGTGTCCAAAAGCCATTCTTGATTATAGGTAAGGTTTTCAGCCTGAATTGTCCCTTCTATGTGCAGAGCTGCAATATAATCATTGTGTCCAAAATTCTTTTTGATCTTTTGATTTGAACCTTTGTGACCGTCTTTCAGTCCGAGGAGATTTACTGCACCGCACAAAAGAGTGAGGACAATAACTAAAATTAAAACTACGAGCCCAGATTTTTTGTTTTTATTCATTTTAAGTTTAGTCCTTCAGGTCTTCTACTGTGATGTTACCAGATGAAACGGCTTCTTTTAAAAGTGCATGATATGCATTTGTTTTAGTCATGTTGATATATGGAACAAGCCATAGATAACCGATTCCTGCAGTAAACAAGCACAAGAATTCCCAGCCGATAAAGCTCAAGTCAAGAATGAATAAATCCATTTTGTGACCTTTGGTTATTTCTTTACTTATTTTCAATGCTTTGGTAACAGACAGCTCTGGATTTTCGGCTACCAGATAAAGTGTCATGGAGTAGGCGTAAGCTTTTACGATACCAGGAATAATAAAGAGAAGACTCCACAGGAAAATCCACAGGCCTGCCCATAAAGAAGCGAGAATTCCTCTTGCCCAGAGAGCAAAGCCTTCAATAAAGGTTCCGAAACTAACTGGTTCTGGAGAAATAGACATCTTTAAGTAAAGGTTAATTTCTGCAATTTCAAGAACAAAGGCTATGGCGATAGCAATAAAACTTGCCATTTGAGAAATAGTTCCCAGAGGTCCGGTGAGTTGTGGTACTGTTTTTGTAAAGTTAAAGCTGTAACCGAGCTCATCTATTCTCTTTGTAAAATCTGCAAAAGAATTAATTGTGTCTGGAAACTGTAGAACTCCAACAATAATGCTGCAGAAAAGTGTAACTAAAACTGGAATTGTCCAGCGACCCTGTAATTGCTTTTTAGCAAATTTCTTATATTTTACTCTATCAAACATATTTAAAATTTACTCGCTATTTTTATCGGGGTCAAGTAAAAGCTCACTATAGTAGCGGTTTTCTATATTTTCCAGGGGGATTCCGCTTTTTAAGAGAAGGGAATGAAGTTCTTTTTGAATATTGTTTACAGTTTCGCTGTCCTGTGATTGAGAAAGAATTTCTATTTCTAAAAAATCTCCAAGGGGAGGTACTTTGCATAGTTCCAGATTTGCCTGTCCGAAAGGTGTGTCTGCGGTGTAGAATAAAGTTTCCTTGTGTTTTGTGAGTTTGATTTTTCCGCCTGCATCGGTGATAAATTTTTCAACTGGGGTAGGGTCGTTTAATTCACATTCGTTTTCATCGTTTACTTCAATGGATTTTCCGTCTTTGTCGATTTTTAATTCCTTCTTTTTATACGTATATAGAAAGGTGGAAAAAGTTTTTTCGTTTTCTGTAACTATCTCTTTTCGAATTCTTGAAGTTATCGAATTTAGTGAATAATAAGTATCGTCTTTTATGATTTTGCGTTCATATTTGGCAAAGGAATTAAGATTTTTTATAGCTTCTTCTCTGTCGTAAACATGGGCTTTAAGTTCCACTTCAAACATACTGTTCCTCGTTTTCCTAAAATACTGTTGAATATCATTTTAAGATTAATTATTTTTAAAGTACATGGTAAAGGTATAATATGAAGTTAATTTGTGCACCAATGGCAACATTGAGTCATCCTGCATCGCGAATTTTAATAGAAAAATTTGGCGGCTGTGATGAATATTTTAATGAAATGATAAACGCCCCTTCGTTATTACACGGAGGAATGTTTGAAAAATATTATATAAATCCGGCTCCTTGTCCGCAAAAGGTTGTGTGGCAGCTCACCAGTAAGAATGCAGAGTCCTGTATTGAGGCGGCAGAAAAGCTTTGTTCTCTTGGCGGAATTGGTATCGATCTGAATATGGGTTGTTGTGCCCCGGATATTGTTCGCTCTGGAGCGGGTATTTCCTGGATGCTCAAGCCTCTTGAAGAAACAGAAAAGCTTGTAAGTGGCGTTAAATCCGTATTACAAGAATATGAAAAGAATTTTCTAGAACACAGGCGCCTTAGTGTAAAATGCAGGCTTGGAGATGCCGATTTTACTGATGAATCTTTTTTTTCTTTTACCGATATGCTCGTTTCAAATGGGGTGGGGTTGATTTCTCTTCATCCCCGTACAAAAAAAGAAAACTATCGTGATAAACCCCGTTGGGAATATGCTCAAAAATTGTATGAGCGTTATCACGGAAAAGTTGAAGTGTATGTAAATGGGGATGTTTTCGATATTCAGTCTTTTAAAAAGGTTCGGGAGGCTTGTCCGGATTGTTCCGGGGTGATGATTGCCCGTGCAATTGTTCAAAAGCCCTGGCTCTTTAAGCAGCTGGATAATTTTCAAAAAGGAAAATCTGAGCCTTTTACTGTTGATATGCTTTCTCTGGCCCTGGATTTTATTGATGATGTTGTAAGATATCAGCCGCCGGAATTTTATAAAACCCGCCTGCAAAGGTTTTTTACATATTTTTGCATGAACTTTTCTTTTTCACATTATGCCCAGACTCAGATGATAAATGCAAAGGATGTAGAAGACAGTAAAAACAGAATTCGTTCTTATTTTGAAAAAGTTCCTCAAGACAGGTATAAAAATGTTGACGATTAAATAAGCGGTATGATATTCTATTAGGACTGATTTTATCAGTTATTATTACAAATTTAAAAAGGATTATAATATGTCTTTTATTTCTTTTTTACAGGCAACAGGGGCTTCTAGCGCATCTCAGAGTGGTAGCTTACTGGGAACTGTTGTACCTTTCGTACTTATCATTGTAATTTTCTATTTCTTCCTTATTCGTCCACAGAATAAAAAACAGAAAGAAACAGAAAAAATGATTGCTGCTCTTAAAAAGGGTGATAAAGTCGTTACAATTGGAGGAATCCACGGAGTTGTTTCTTCAACAAAAGAAAAAACTGTAATTGTAAAAGTTGACGACTCTACAAAAATTGAATTCAGCCGTTCAGCAGTCGCTTCTGTAGAAAAATCAGAAGAAGAATTAAAAGCCGAAGCAGAAGCAAAGAAAGCCGAAGCAGAAGCAAAAAAAGCTAAAAAAACAAAGAAAGCAAAAGAATCTAAAGAAGCAGAAGCAGAAACTGTAGCCGAAGAAAAGGCAGAAGAACCTGTTGAAGCTGTTTCAGAAGAAAATACAGAAACAAAATAAAAATAATTGAGGTTTACAAAATGAATAAACGCTCTCGTTTACTTATTATTTTGTGTGTTCTTGGACTTTGTCTTGTTTGTTTGTGGCCAACAATCAGCTGGTATTGGAGAACACCAAAAGAAGATCAGGCAATTGCTTTAAGCTCGCTTGAAAAAATCAGAGACTATGCAGAATCAGAAGGTCGTAAGAGTGCAGATGCTTTTATCGCACAGACAAAAGAAAATGCTGATGCTGCTGTTTCAGAAGAATATGCATGGTTAAAAAAAGCTGCTGCTAAGAAATATAAGAAAGCAGGACAGAAAGTTCCTTCTTCTTTCACAAATGCTGCTGTTCTTAATGCATATGACAGTCAGGCAGAATTCCGTGAAGAATTTATTTCACGCGAAAGAGAAAGAATCCTTTCAGAAAAGAAGAGATATACAAACTCTGTAAAACTTGGTCTTGATCTTTCCGGTGGTATGAACATTGTTGTTAAGGCAGATCTTGATGCAGCAATTGCTTCTCTTGGGGATTCAATTGCTACTGACAATGTTGAACAGTTCAAGAAAGATGCTATGACTCAGGCTGTAGAAACCCTTTCTGGTCGTATCGATAAATTTGGTCTTTCAGAACCAATTATCAGACAGCAGGGTGAAGATCGTATCTATATCGAAATGCCTGGTGCAGCAGAAGCTGATGCAATCAACACAATTATTATGGGTAAGGGTATTCTTAACTTCCGTCTTGTTGATGATGATGCAACAAATACTTTTGCAGCTCGCTATGCTCGTGATGGACAGGCTCTTTTTGATGCAAACGGTAACTTGATTGATTCTTCAATTATTCCTTCAGACTGTGAAGTTATGGGACACTATACAAAAGATGAATACGGTATTGACGAACGTATCGGATATCTTGTTGTAAAGAAACAGATTGCACTTGACGGTCAGCACATTCAGTCAGCAGAAGTTGGTTCTGATGGACTTACTAACCGCCCTGAAGTTGACTTTGTTCTTGATTCAGACGGTGCAGAAATCTTCGCTAAGTTTACTGGTGCTAATAAAGGCAAGAACCTTGCTATTGTAAGTGATAATAAAATCAAATCTTATGCTCGTATTAATGATGCAATTACTGGTGGTCGTGTAGCAATTACAGGTTTCGGACTTGAAGAAGCTCAGAATCTCCAGAAAGTTTTACAGTCTGCATCATTGAATGTTCCTCTTTCTGTTGAAAGTCAGCAGGTTGTAGGTGCGTCACTTGGTCAGGAAGCAATCAGACAGGGCTTGAAAGCTATTGTAATCGGTCTTGCACTTATTATGGTGTTTATGCTTGTCTTCTATCGTGGAGCAGGATGGAATGCCGTTGTTGCTCAGGTATTAAACCTTTATATCATGTTCAGTATTCTTTCGGCATTTAATTTGACACTGTCTCTTTCAAGTATTGCCGGTATGATTCTTACAATTGGTATGGCGGTTGATGCTAACGTAATTATCTTTGAACGTATTAAAGAAGAACTTGCTTTGGGCAAGAGTCGTGCAGCTGCTATTTCAACTGGTTTTGACAATGCCTTCTGGGCAATTATGGACTCGAATATTACAACCTTTATTGCTGCAATCTTCTTGTCTATGCTTGGTAGCGGTACAATCCAGGGATTCGCTGTCAGCCTTGCTATTGGTGTAGTTTCATCTGTATTTACAGCACTCTTTGTATCACGCCTTATGTTTGATTTTGGTACGGATGTTCTGAAATCTCAGAAAGTTAGTATTGGCTGGAGGGTAAAATAATGGCAAAAAAGCTTATTTCCTTTAGTAAATGTTTTGTTCCTGCTGCGATTTTTAGCACAGTAATCATAATATTTGGTATAGTTGGAATTTGTGTAAAAGGTATTAATTTCGGTATCGATTTTAAGCCTGGTTTAATTGAAGAAATAAAGATTGCTCCGGCATCTGTCTCTCTTAAATATACTGGTAATTCAAAGGTTTCTGTTGATATCAGCAGTACAGCTGTAGACTTTGTTGTAACAGGTTCTAATGCCGAAAAGCAGACAAAATCTTATATGTTTGCAAATTATCCGACAGTAAAAGACTTTGCTGTTGCAGTTGATGTTCCTGGTGTAAAAGTTGAACTTTTGACCGATGGATCAGAATCTTCTTACAATCTTTATGTAAATTCTGCCGAATCAACAATTCTTGATTCTGACAACTTCTATTTGTACGCACAGAATTCTGAATTTAATGTTTCTGATGTTCGCTCTGTATTAGAAGGAGCTGGTATTTCTGGTGTATCTGTAAAACCTTTAGGAACTGATGAAAACCGAAGTTTTCAGATTCGTGTCCCAGTTGGTGAAGATGCAGATTCAAGTCAGGTTATTCAGGAAAAGCTTTCTAATTCTCTTAAAGAAGCTTTTGGTGCAGAAAAGGTTGTTGTAATCAAGACTGATTTTATTGGTTCAAGCTTGTCAAAATCTTTGGCATTACGTTCAATAACATTTATGCTTTTGACTTTTGCTTTGATCTGGTTGTATGCCGCTATTCGTTTCCACTGGGATTTTGCTTTGGGAGCTATCGTTGCTCTTATTCATGATACTCTTATCATGTTTACATTTATTTCATGGACACAGATGGAATTTACAACAACAGTTCTTGCTGCTGTTTTGACAATTGTCGGATATTCTATCAACGATACTGTAGTTATTCTTGACCGTGTTAGATCTAATCTCAAGACACAGAAGGTTAATAAGTTCTCTGAATTGATCAATAAGTCTTTGTCAGAAACATTAAGTCGTTCGATTATTACAACTGTAACAACTCTGTTCGCTGTGATTTCTTTGTACATCTTTACATCTGGAACTATTAAAGACTTTGCTCTTGCTCTGATTGTTGGCCTTTTGGCTGGTTGTTATTCTTCTTTGTTTATTGCTGGTGGATTTATCACTCTTTGCAGAAAGAACTGGAAGCCAGAATACGGAATTCATCATTCCCAGAAGGCTGCAAAAGGTGTTTTGACATTGGATGCAGGTGTTCAGGTATAATTTTAGTAATAGATTATCGAATTATTCTAAATAATTATGAAACTGCTAAACTGTAATGCTGTAAAATGCGTTACAACGTTTAGCAGTTTTTTATTTTTAAGCAAAAAAAATAAATAGTTGTTATAAGGTAAAAAAATGTAAAAAAACTTGCAAAATTCATCAAAAAGGTATTGAACAATTTTTGGAATGAGTATATATTAGTTTTCACCGTCGCACGAGACGGTAACACAAAAAGTGATGTTTGACAGTAAAGGGAAGGAAAGAAAGACGAAAGTAAAAGGTTCGTG
>JAFNQK010000141.1 GCA_017386165.1 Treponema sp. | reverse complement strand
GTGATACTGCTGTTGCCGTAAATCCAAGCGATGAACGCTATACTGCAATCGTTGGAAAGAAGCTTAAACTTCCTATCACTGGAAAAGAAATTCCTATCATTGCTGATGATTATGTAGATAAAGAATTTGGAACAGGTATGGTAAAGATTACTCCTGCTCATGACCCTAACGACTGGGAAGTAGGTAAGAGACACAATCTTGAAGTAATCAATCTTTTAACTCCAGACGGAAAGTTGAACGAAAATGTTCCTGAAAAATACCGCGGACTCAAACCTGAACAGGCTCGTGCTCTTGTAATCGAAGATTTAACTGCCCTCGGTTTGTTCAAGGGCGAAGAAAAAATGGTTCACTCAGTAGGTCACTGTTATCGCTGTAAAACAGTTGTAGAACCATACTTGAGCTACCAGTGGTTCGTTAAGATGAAGCCTATGGCAGACAAGGCCCTTGCTGCGTGGAAAAACGGTGAAATTCAATTCTTCCCTAAAAAATGGGAAAATACATATGAACACTGGCTTACAAATATCCGTGACTGGTGTGTAAGTCGTCAGATCTGGTGGGGACACCGTATACCTGTATGGTACTGCCAAGAATGTGGCGAAATGATTGTCAGCCGTACAGACCCAACAGAATGTCCAAATTGTCACGCTAAGGCTGACAAGCTCAAGCAGGATCCGGATGTTCTTGATACATGGTTCTCTTCTTGGCTCTGGCCTTTCAGTACTCTCGGCTGGCCGGAAGAAACAGAAGATCTTAAACGCTTCTTCCCAACTAGTGCTCTCGTTACTGCTTACGACATTATATTCTTCTGGGTTAGCCGTATGATTATGGCTAGTCTTGAATTTACAGGAAAGGCTCCTTTCCACGATATCTATATTCACGGACTTGTTCGCGACAAGCAGGGCCGCAAGATGAGTAAATCTCTCGGAAACGGTATCGACCCTCTTGAAATCATTGATTTGTATGGTTCAGACGCCCTTAAGTTCACTTTGAGCTTTATGTGTGCCCAGGGACAGGATATTCTTATCGACAAGGACAGCTTTAAGCTTGGTAGCCGTTTCTGTAATAAAGTATGGAACGCAAGCCGCTACATTCTCGGAAATCTTGAAGGACGCACTTTAATTCCTGTAACTGATGCAGATCTTACAGAACTTGATAAATGGATTTACGCACGACTTAACGCTGCTGTAAAAGCAAACCGCGAAGCTCTTGAAAGCTACCGCTACAACGACGCTGCCTCAAGCCTCATGGAATTCTTCTGGAATGAATTCTGTGACTGGTATGTGGAAGCAACAAAACTCAGCTTCTGGCACGGCGACGAACACGAAAAAGACCGTGCAGTTTCTGTACTTTTGAATGTACTCGAAGAATCTCTAAGACTTCTTCATCCGTTTATTCCGTTTGTTACAGAAGAAATCTATTCTAAGCTTCCATTGGCAGAAATCGTTGAAAACCGTGCTAAGGCCGGTGCTCAGAAGATTCTCTGCAATTCTGAATACAACGCAATGCTTATCAATGCACCGTTCCCGGAGGTTACTGCTGAACGGGATAATGCAGATGTTCAGGCTCGCTTTGATGCACTCAAAGATCTTATCGGTCAGGTTCGTGCACTTCGCGCTGAATGCGGAATTGATCCTGCAAACAAGATTAATATCGCAATTCTTATTTCTAAGGGCAGCGAAGCAGAAGTTTGCCGCGAAAAAGTTGATATGATTAAACTTTTAGCAGGTGTTGCAAACGTAGAATTTGTAGACGCAAAACCTGCAAGCTCAGTTGGTACAGTTGGCAAAGGCTTTGAAGCGTTCATCCTCGTTGACGGTTCTATCAATAAAGATGCTCTTATCGCACGCTTTAAAAAAGAAATCGAAACTGAAACAGGCTGGGTAAAAAAGAGTGAAGCAAAACTCAACGGAAGCTTTGCACAGCACGCTCCAGCTGATGTTGTTCAGGCTGAACGCGACAAGATGGAAGAATCAAAACGCAAGATTGAAAAACTTCAGTCTTATGTAGACTCTTTATAATTTTCAAAAAAAGCACACGGAATAATAAAAATATTGCGCCCGTGTGCTTTTTTTATGGTAAAATAATATATCCCTTGAATAAGGAGCAGCTAATGGCAAAAGAGAAATATGAGATGGCAATCGAAAAGCCTTGCAAGATGGACGAACAGCACATGTTGCAGCTTAAAAATATTTTTCTTGCTCCTTATATGCAGTTAGCAACTGAACTTATCGGAAAAGCCCGTCATGCCGGCGGAAATATGTTCCGTCATCAAATCGATACAATGGCAATTCTCATCGACTATGGTTATATTGATGCTACTTTGCTCAAGGCCAGCGTTTGTCATGACTGTATCGAAGATATTCCTGATTTTGATCATAACCGGATTATCAATATCGATAATGACGGTCCAAATGTTTACAATCTCGTAATGGAAGTTACCAAGCGGGACGGCGAAAGCAAATCTGATTTCTTGCAGCGTATTCTTACCACTGGCAGTCCAAAGGCTAAAATCTTAAAATGTGCAGACCGCATCAGCAATATGATTAGTCTTGGTTTTGTTACCGACTGCAAGTTTATTGAACGATATTGCGACGAAACTGAATACTATATTCTTCCAATTGCTATTGAAGTTGATTACAATATGTATCAGGAATTAATTAATCTTATAATTACCCGAAGAAAATATCTTGAAGATTCCGGATATATCGAAAATAAAGGAAAATAATATGAAAAAATCATTAGGCGTTAAGACTCTTATGTATCCAATGCCAGTATTGATCATTGCAACCTATGGAGAAGACGGTTCTGTGGATGCAATGAATGCTGCTTGGGGTGGAATCCACAATACAAACCAAATTGGTATCTGTTTAAGTAAAGAACATAAAACTGTTGATAATATTTTCAGCAAAAAAGCCTTTACAGTCAGCTTTGCTGATGTTTCTCATGTAGCAGCCTGTGATTATGTGGGCCTTGTTTCTGGTCACAAAGAAAAGAACAAACTTGAAAAGGCTGGTTTTACAGTATCAAAGGCAGAAAAAGTTGATGCTCCTGTAATCAATGAACTTGGACTCGCTCTTGAATGTTCTTTTGTCAGCTATGATGAAGAAAGTGAATACATGGTTGCAGATATTGTTAATGTTCTTGCAGAAGAATCTGTTCTTACAAACGGTGTAATTGATCCAAAGAAATTGCAGCCAATTACTTATGATTCTGCAAATCACAAATATATTGCTCTTGGAGAAGTTGTTGGTTCTGCCTTTAAGGACGGTCTCTCACTCAAATAAAATCAGAAGTATTGATTATGAATTACGGTTTTTATAAAGTTGCATGTTGTTCACCTGTTTTAAGGGTTTGTGATTGTGAATTTAATGTAGAAAAAATGATTGATTCTGCCCGTATGGCTAGTTCTAACGGTGCATGTCTGATTGTTTTTCCTGAATTATCTATAACAAGTTATACTGCAGGTGATCTTTTTCTTCAGACTACATTGCAAAAACAGGCGGTGCAGGGACTTGAATATCTTGCAAAAAAGACTGCCAACTGTAATTCTGTAATAATTGCAGGTCTTCCTGTGGCTTTGGATGGTGCACTCTACAATTGTGGAGCTGTCTTATTTAAAGGAAAAGTTTTAGCAATCGTTCCAAAAACTTTTATACCTAATTACAGCGAATTTTACGAAAAACGCTATTTTTCTCCTGCAAATAAAAATCTTTCCAAGGAAATCTATTTATCAGAAAAAAATCCTTCTGTTCCTTTTGGAACCGACATTCTGATTCAGTCTGAAAACGACCCTCTTTTTACTCTTGGAGTTGAACTTTGCGAAGATTTGTGGGTTCCGTGCCCGCCTTCTGTAAATGCCTGCTTAAACGGTGCAAGTATTATTGCTAATTTGAGTGGTTCAAACGAAATTATCGGTAAGGCTGAATACCGCAAAAATCTTGTTAAAATGCATTCAGCTCATAATATCTGTGCTTACCTTTATGCAAACGCCGGTCATGATGAATCAAGTCAGGATTTAGTTTACAGCGGACATAGTTTAATTTGTGAAAACGGTTCTCTTTTGTCAGAATCAGAACTCTTTAAAAATCAGATTATCTATGCAGATATCGATGTAGAACGTATTGCCCAGGAACGAAACCGTACAACAACATTCAAACAGAATTCTGATTTTATTAAGGAAAACAATTCCGCTTCTTATAGAAAGATTTTTATAAATCTAAAGGCAGCTAATTATAAATTCGGTAATTTAACCAGATTTGTAGATCCTCACCCTTTTGTACCGTCTGACAAAAATGACCGCTCAGAGCGATGTAAGTCAGTTGTAAGACTTCAGGCAGAAGGTTTAAGCAAGCGGCTCAGACATATTAACTGCAAGAATGTTGTAATCGGTCTTAGTGGGGGGCTGGACTCTACTCTTGCACTTTTGGTTACCTGTATGGCCTTTGATCTTTGCGGTTTTGACCGAAAGGGTATTACCTGTATTACAATGCCTTGTTTTGGTACAACCGACAGAACCTACAATAATGCCTGTATTCTCGCTCGGGAATGCGGTGCAGAACTTAAAGAGATTCAGATTGCTGATAGTGTAACTCAGCATATGAAAGATATCGGACATGATATCGATGTTCACAATGTAACTTATGAAAACTGTCAGGCCCGTGAACGAACTCAGGTTCTTATGGATTATGCCAATAAAACTGGTGGAATCGTAATCGGTACCGGCGATTTAAGTGAACTGGCTCTGGGATGGTGTACTTATAACGGGGACCATATGAGCATGTACGGTGTAAACAGTTCGGTTCCAAAAACTCTTGTTAGATATCTTGTTCAATGGTTTGCTGACGAAGCAGGATCTAAGCAGCAGAAACTTTTCGCCGTTCTGATTGATATTCTTGATACACCTGTAAGCCCGGAACTTTTACCTCCTACAAATGGAACAATCAGTCAGAAGACAGAGGATCTTGTTGGTCCATACGAGCTCCATGACTTCTATCTTTATTATCTTTTGAGATTTGGATTTAGTCCTGCCAAGATTTTATACCTTTCTGACTGTGCAGCTTTACCATACGACCATCAGTTTAAGCTCAAGTGGCTTAGAACATTTTATAAGAGATTTTTCTCACAGCAGTTTAAGCGAAGCTGTATGCCTGATGGTGCCAAGGTGGGTACAGTAAATCTTTCGCCTCGTGGTGACTGGCGAATGCCAAGTGATGCATGTGTAAACATCTGGCTCAAAGAAATTGACGATCTAAAATAAAGGTTTATATGCTTTCGTATTTACACAGTTTTCATGCCGGAAATCACGCTGATATTTTAAAACATTTTGTTTTGCTGTACACGGTTAATTATTTTAATAAGAAAACAAAGCCTTACACGATTTTTGATACTCATTCTGCTCGTGGCTTATACAATCTTCAGAGTGAAGAATCTCTAAAAACTGGAGAAGCACAAAAAGGAATTCTTCGTGTCCTCGATGACGAAAAGAATACTCCTGAACAATTAAAAAATTATCTTTCATTTGTTAAACAGTCCATAAAAAATGGCTTTTATCCCGGAAGTCCGTGTATCGAAGCAACTTGTATGCAGTCTGGATGTAATCTTTTTTTAACGGAACTCCACAAAACAGAATTCCAGGAATTACAAAAGAATATTTCGTTTCGAACTGACTGCTTTGTTGATATACAGAATAAAAACGGTTTTGAATTTGTTTCAAAAAATACACCTCCTGTATTAAAAAGAGGTTTTGTTCTCTGCGATCCAAGTTACGAGGAAAAATCTGACTATATAAACAGCGCAGAATTATTTTGCAATGTACATAAAAAGTGGAGTGGGGCGACCTTACTTTTATGGTACCCGCTTTTGAACAATAAAATTGAAGAAATCGAAAATATGAAACAGGCAATACTTTCCTGTGTAAAGAATAAAAATCCCAATACAGAAGTGCTCGACTGTTCTTTATGTGTTGATACTCCGGATTCTCATATTGAAACAACTCTAAAAGATTCCATCGGTAGTGACAAACCTCGCCTTTACGGAAGCGGTATGTTCATTGTTAATCCTTGCTGGGGATTAAAAGAAGAATTAGAGGCTGTTCTTCCATATTTGTCAGAAAAACTTGCAAACGACGGACACGGAACATTTAGTGTCTCCATGCTTTAAATTTTAAGTAGATTTCACTATAATTTTATAAATTAAAAATCTCAAGGAAGAAAAAATGACATTATTCGAAGATTTGAAATGGCGTGGTCTTGTTAAAGACGTAGTAGGTGAAGAAGCTGAACTTCAGAAGGTTCTTGATGGAAAGCCTTTCAGTTTCTATTGGGGAACAGACCCTACAGCTGACAGCCTTCATATCGGACATTATTCTTCGCTCTGTATGGCAAAGCGCCTTGCGAATGCAGGTCATCATCCGGTTCTTTTGTGTGGTGGTGCAACTGGCCGTATTGGAGATCCTCGTCCAACCGCAGAACGTGAAATTATTTCAGAAGAAGTTGTAAACAATAATATTAAAGGGCTTCAGTCTCAGGTTAAACGCCTTGTTCCAACTGCAGAAGTTGTAGATAACTACGACTGGCTCAAGGATTATACATTTCTAAACTTTTTACGCGATGTTGGTAAATACATCAACGTAAACTACATGCTTGATAAGGATATTATCCGCCGCCGCATGGAAACTGGTATTACCTATGCAGAATTCTCTTACATGCTTATGCAGGGATACGACTTTGTTCACCTTTACCAGGAAAAGAACTGCATCATGGAAGTTGCCGGAAGCGACCAGTGGGGAAATATCACTACCGGTGTTGATTTAATCCGCAAAATGCTTGATAAACAGGCTTATGCCTTTACAATGCCACTTATTCTTGATGCTACAGGCAAGAAATTTGGTAAATCAGAAGGAAATGCTCTCTGGCTTGATATCAATAAGACCAGTGCTTATGAAATCTATCAGTATCTTATTAATTCTGATGATACAAAGGTAATCGAATATCTTAAGGTATTTACCTTCCTTTCTCGAGAAGAAATCGAAAAGATTGAAGAACAGCAGAAGGCTGCTCCAGAAACCCGTATTGCGCAGAAAACCCTTGCCTGGGAAGTTGTAAAAGATCTGCACGGAAAAGAAGAAGCTGATAATGCAGTTTTAGTAAGTCAGAAGCTTTTTGCCGGTGATTTTGAAGGTATCTCTGTAAAAGACATCATGAGTGGAATGAAAGGTGTTCCTAACTTTAAGTTTGAAAAAGAAGAACCTGTAATCGATATTCTTGTAAATAACAAGATGGCTTCTTCTAAACGCGAAGCTCGTGACTTTCTTAAGGCAAATGCCATTACCGTTAACGGCAAAGTTGTCAATGACGAAAATACAATGATTACAAAAGATATGGCTATCGAAGGAAAAATCATTATCTTCCGCCGTGGAAAGAAAAAGTACTTTATCGGTCAGCTTTAAAATAGAACGCGGTGGTAAAGTAGACCGAAAGGTCGTATCGAAACCACCGCTTTTTTTCGGGCATTGAGCCTGTCAAAATGTCTATTTCTTTTTCTTAGAAAAAAGCCCTTTAATCCATGCCCCAAATCTGCAGATTAGTTTCCAGAGTTTTCTGAAAAATCCTGGATTTCTTAGTTTTTCAAGGCGGTTGTAGCCTTCTAGTAATTCTTCGTTTGTAAACTCTTTACGCTGGTTGTTTTCTTCAAGTTCCATTTCAAGTTGTTCAACATCAGAAAGATTGTTTACAACAACAGCATTGATGTTTGTCCAGCCAAGAGCCTTTGCGGCAGTGAGTCGACGTTCGCCGGCGATTAGTTCGTATTTATTATTGATGGTAATAGGATTTAAAAGTCCATAAGTTCTCAGACTGTTTTTAAGAGCTTCTAAATCTCCTAAATCTTTGCGGACTCTTTTTTTTATTTTAATATCCTGAATATTTACCAGCATTCTACACTCTCTAATCCATCAAGTAGTTTGAATCCGGAAGAACTTCTTCCTTTTCTTCTTCTTTCTTATAGGCAGTATTATCTGTTGTTGCAGTACTGTCTATATTATCGCTCATAAGGAAACTTAAATCAACTTTTAAAGGTGTTGTATCGATATGTGCTGTCATGTGCTGGCCGGACTGATACATTTCACGTTCAAGTCGGCTGATACCGAGAGCACTTCCTGTTTTGTTTGAGTGAATAGGGCAGACAGTTGTAGGCTGAGTGCCTGTGATAAACCACTGAGTTGTAACATGGCTTGCGCATTCAGGAGTTGGAATCATACCGCTTTCTGAACATACAGTTGCCTGAATTACCCCTGACAAAGGCATGTTAAAGTCTTTCTGAGGCAAGCCTTCGTGGATATCGTGCATGTAATCACCCCATGCATAACCTGCAAGGGTTGCACCTGTAATCTTAAGTCCAAGGGATTGACCAGGTTTATCAAATCCAAACCAGAATGCAGATGTGTTGTAAGGAGTAAATCCTACTGTCCATGCATCTGCCCAGTTCTGTGTGGTACCGGTTTTACCGCCGGCATGCATTGTAAAGGTCTTGTTCTTTTCGTCCTTAAAGTCAAACTTGCCGCGCCAGTTCTGTGCTGCAAGGGTACCAGGACCAAGAACTGTATTTTCAAGCATTTTAGCCATAACAAAGGCTGTCTGAGGAGAAAGGATCTGAATTGCTTCTCCCTTGGCCTGCTGTGCTTTTCGGATGTCCAGTTCCGGATTGTAGATTAAGTTGCCGTTTCTGTCTTCTACAGTGCGGATACACATTGGAGTAATTTCTTTTCCGCCGCTGGCAATAATGCTAAAGGCGCGTGCCATTTCAATTGGACGAACTGAACATACACCAAGACCGATAGGGTAGCCAGGAACAAATGCTCGGGTAGGAAGTTCTTCTTTTGAAATACCCAAGAGGCTTACTGCGCGGTTGATTGCGGCATCAAATCCGATTGCATCAAGAATCTTGAGGGACGGTACATTCATTGAGCGACAGAGGGCATACCATACCTGAACGTTTCCTTCCCATTCACCTTTAAAGTTCTGAGGAATATATGGCTTGCCGTCTGCTGTATGGAATACAACCGGAGTATCGCTGATCATCGAAGCAGGTGTAAATTTTCGTGAGTCGATTGCTTCTGTATAATACAATGGCTTGAAGGAAGAACCAGGCTGTACACGGGCCTGTACGGCACGGATGAACTGGTTTTCTGAATCGTATTTTGAACCGCCGACTAAGGCTGTGATATATCCGGTACCGTTTTCCAGGGAAATCATGGTTCCTTCGATGGTTGTTTTTTCGCTTTCCTGTTTTGTTTTTGCATTAGCCTTGTTTACGATGCTGAGTTTTACGCTGTCGATACCAGTCATCATTGAAACAAAGTCGAGAACAGGATTGATTTCTGAAAGGAAGGTCTGGTTAGCAATTGTTTCAGCTCTTTGTTCACTTACTTTGATTCCAGGGAGATTGAAAACAAGGGACATCATTTCAGTCATCGGAATGTATCTGCTGAAAGAACCAGAAAATTTGGAATTGTGTTCTTCCTGGTAACGCTGGTTTGCGTTCTTAATCCATTTGTCCATGGAATTCTGGGCAGCCTTCTGGTGAGAAAGGTTTAATGTTGTGTTTACTGTAAAACCGCTGGTATAAATGTTCTGAGATCCGTAGATGAGGTTTCCAAGTTCACGGCGAACGTATTCACTGAACCATGGAGCCTTGTCGTCACGCATCATATATGCAGAAGTACTTGTACGGGTGTAATCAAATTCACTCCAGTAGTCTTCAAATGATTCTTCTGCTTTTTCCTTGTCAAGATATCCGAGTTTTACCATTGAGTTAAGAACATCTTTCTGGCGTTCCATGGCTCGGTTTGGATGGTCAAATGGATTATAGAAGGCCGGGTTAGAGAGCTGAATAACAAGGATTGCAGCTTCTGCCGGAGTAATTTCTTCTGCGCTGTGTCCAAAATAGTATTTTGAGGCAGCATTTACACCGTAAGTACCACCACCAAAATAGATTTTGTTGAGGTACAATTCAAGAATTTCGTTTTTTGAGTAGCGTCGTTCCATCTGAATTGCCCACCACAATTCCTTTACCTTACGCATGATGGACATATCTGTACGGTCACAATAGAGTGTACCTGCAATCTGCTGGGTAAGGGTAGAACCTCCACCTAATGAGCGGCCTGTTAATTTACCAACAACGGCACGCATTACGGCTTTAAAACTGAATCCGTGATGTGAATAGAAAATGCGGTCTTCGCGGGTGATTAAAGCATCAATCATGTGCTGTGGAAGCTGGTTTAAACTGATAATTTCGCGTTTTTCATCAGATGCAAATTCTGTGATTAGTTCGCCATTAATATCGAGAAGCTTTGTCGGGAGAGCAGTTTCAAAGGTTGTAATATATTCAGAATTTTTTATATTTTGAGTTTCAGAAAGTCCCCATCCGAGTAAACATCCTAATACAATTACGCTAAAAAAAAGCAAGCTGAACCAAACAATGGTTGACTTTTTAATCTTATTCATAACTTTATAATAATATGTGATATAAGATTTTTAGTCAATGTAAAAGCATATATAGAAGAAAACCGCATTTTTTAAGAAAATTACAACTTTTTTAAAGCAAAAAAAAAGGCACGGTCGCAGCCGTGCCAGTGCCCATCAGGCAGTCAAGGACATGGGTGGGAGGGGAAAATGCCCTTGACATTTATATTATCGCCATGATGTGTAAAAATCTTTACTATTTTTTTGAAAATATTGCAGTTTTATTCATAAAAAGTGGTTATTCTTCGGCAAGATCTAGGTCGATTGAAAGATTTGCAGTGTAAGATTTGCCATTCAATACAGAAAGAGAACGAATAATTTCGTATCCGCCTATAACAAAGCGGATTTTGTGTTCTCCTTCTTCGATTTCAACTTCTTTTTCAAGCTGGGTAAAAGGTTTGTTGTCGATAAATACCTGTGCATTTCCTGGGCAAGAAACTTTTAGTGTTGGTTTAATGCTTTTGAGAGTGATATTTATGTCGGTTGTTTTTGCCTGTTCGATATAAATTGTTCTTACTTCTGCCCGGTATTCTTCGGATTGAACAGAAAGGTTATGCATGCCGCTATCCAGGAGAATATTATCGGGATTTGATATCAGATTTTCATCGATATATATTTCTGGCTTTTTGTTGATTTCTTTATTTTCAATTTTTATGTTTAAGCGGCCCTTGTTTATCAAAATCGGTTTTACGGAAATATTTAGAGTTGCGTTAAGGGTTTCTTCCGGGACGCCTTTCATAACCGGCTGAAATCTGATAAAGGCAAAGCCGTCTTTTGTGTCTGGCATGATATGGATCTTAGAAGCGTACTGGCTGTCCTTAATGGAATTATTCTCTTTGAGTGGAATTTTCATTATCCAGCTCAGTTTAGAAGGAAGGGGAGTGAGAAACAGTTTGGTTCCTGTGTAGTCAATCTGATTTTCTTTTGGAATAGGAGTGATGTTGTCATAGACGGAACAAGCCACCGAATCTCTCCAGGAAGAAACTGCCTGTGGAATCTGGATTCTCACTTCCAGTCCTTCGATGAAAGTTCTGTCTTGAGGTAAAAAAACGGCTACGCTGTCATTGATGCCTATTGAAACGTTTTTTTCAGACTGTAAATCCTCAGAGAAATTTAGGGAATGTACCTTTCTGACTCGAAAAGATTCTCCGGCATATAAAAGAGAAAATAAACATGTAAAAGTAAAAAAAGCGATTTTTTTTGCGTATTTACCGTTCATAGATGAAACTCGGGTCTGTAGCAATTCCATTTTGTCGTATTTCAAAATGAAGATGAGGTCCTGTTGCTTTGCCGGTCTGTCCAACTAAACCGATTACTTTTCCCTTTTGTACAATCTCTCCTTTAGTCACAAAGATTTTTGAAAGGTGTGCATAAACGCTGGTCATTCCGCCTGAGTGAGACAGAATAATGTAGTTTCCGAAAATCGGATCATTTTTTATGCAGGTTGAAACGGTTCCACCTTTGCAGGCGTAAACCTGAGTTCCTTCTTTTGCGCCAAAATCCACCCCTTTATGAAATTTCCAGGTTCTATAAACAGGACTTGTTCTGTAGCCATACTCAGAAGTAATGCGAATAGAATCTAAAGGTAAGCTCATCGAAGAATCAAGGAAAAAAGCACGCTGTGTTGAGCTAAGCCTTTTCTGGCTCAAAAATTTGTAATTGTGACCGTTAAAATTATAGCATGGGCTATTGGAATTTGCCACAAATTCTGCATTTTCTCTTGAAATTAGTATTTGCAGAGTGGAAGTTGGATTTAATTCTGCATAAATCCCTTTGATAGTCGGGATAATTAATTTTCTGTTCTGGATTTTTTCGCTGTTGTCCTGAATATTGTTTAGTGTAGCGATTGTGTCATAAGGAATTCCGGTTGCTGCATGAATTGATAAAAGGTCGTCGGTTTCTTTTGCAGTGTAGGAATAATATTCTTCAATTTGGTTCTGGTAATAATCCGGGCCTTTTGCAGCTTCTTTTGCGTTGTAATCAACTACCTGGCAGAATTGTCTGTAGATTACATCTGTTCTGGATAGATTTTTTATTTCCGGCAGGGAATCAAATGAAAGTTTAACTGGCTGTTGTTTTTCTTGTGAAAAAAGAGTGAAAGGAACTGATAAAAATAAAATAAAAAAAAACTTCAGTCCGGCAAGTGCATTTGCACGAACTGAAGCCTTTTTTACTATTCTGAAATAGCTTCTGCTGGACATGTTGAAGCACATGAGCCACAGCTGATACATTTGTCTGCATCAATTGTTCTCTTGTCAGCGTTTTCTGAGATTGCTCCTACTGGGCATTCTGGTTCACATGAACCACAGTTTACACATGAATCTGCATCGATTTTGTATGCCATTTTTTGCTCCTTAAATAATACTATACTAAAATATACTATGTACTTATTCTAATTGCAAGTTTTTATGTTGTAATTATTTTCTCTTTATTTCATAATGCTTGGCATGGATAAAAAAGAAATTGCGTCAATGATAGATCATACTCTGCTTGCAGCAAGTGCAGAGATTGTTGAAATTACTAAGCTTTGTCAGGAAGCGTTAAAATATCAGTTTGCTTCTGTTTGTGTTAATTCATATTATGTTCCAATGTGTGCTAATGAATTGCAGGATTCTAACGTTAAGGTTTGTACAGTTGTTGGCTTTCCTTTGGGTGCATGTTCAACTGAAACAAAGGTTTTTGAAGCTGTAAATGCAATCGAAAATGGTGCAGATGAAATCGATATGGTTATCAATGTCGGTTCTGCCAAGTGCGGTTTGTTTTCTCTTGTTGAAAAAGATATCAGCTCTGTTGTTCAGGGTGTTAGAACTGCCGGTGCCAAAGTCGGCAAAAATATTATTGTAAAGGTTATTCTTGAAACCTGTTATCTGGATGATCCTACAATTGTAACCTGCTGTCAGTGTGCAGTTCGTGCAGGAGCTGATTTTGTAAAGACTTCTACAGGTTTTGGAACTCCTAAATCACTGGATGGATCTGCGCTTCCTAACGGTGCCAGTGTTCATCACGTTTCTCTTATGAGAAAAACTGTCGGTGACAGATGCGGAGTTAAGGCTAGTGGCGGAATCCGTACTGCCCGTATGGCAATGGATATGATTAAGGCCGGTGCCAACCGTATCGGAACCAGTAACGGTGTTCAGATTATTAACGGCTGGACTGAAAACTAATCTTGCTTTTTCTGAAGGGCATACCAGACAAGCTGGTTGTCCTTTATTTTGCAGTCAATTCTTTTTTTATCACGTAAATAAGCAAGGTAAGCATTGATTGTACAATTTATTAATGCGTACTGTTCGAGTTTGAAATTTATTTCATTCCTGTTTGCAATTCTTTTTACCAGTTCGTCTTTGTTCAATTCCTGTTTTTGTAATTCTGAGAGAACGCAGTATTCTGTAGAAAGAATTGCAATCATATTTAATTCTGTGGTTTCCTGTATGCGGGTTATGTGTTCTCCGTGACTTGGGATGTAGTGGTCATAATACGTGTTGGAAAGCATTTCCAGGGTCAGCTTAAACTGTTCTACATCATATAAAAACGGAATCCAGTATTTTAAAATATGTGCTTGTCCGAACACTGCATCTCCGGCAAAGAATACAGTCTGGCCTTTTGTATTAGTATACAACACGCCCATCATATCAAAATAGTGGCCGGGAAGGGGCTTGAAAGTGATTTTAGAGCCATCTGATAAAAAAATCTGGGTGTTTTGGGAGATGTAATTTGTAGGCATGCAGGGGTTAGCGATGAGGTAGCGGGTTTCCTGAATTTCTCTAAAAATCGGGCCTCCGCAGACTATTGATGCCTGTAAGTCGGGATTCATTAAGCTTCCAGCTTCTCCATAGCTTATCCAAACTTCACAATTAGTCTTGTCCTTTATAAATTTATTTCCACCGGCGTGATCTGCGTGAGAATGAGTGTTTAAAATTGCTTTGAGAGTATAGCCTCCCTTTTCTTGAGGAAAGAGAGTATCGATTTCATTTAAGATTCTTTCTCCGTCTTTGTCGTTCATTCCTGTGTCGATTAAATAAACAAGCTTTTTATCGTCAACGACATCAACGATTATTCCTGTGTTGGTTGCTCCCGGAATCATATATACATTAGGAATTAGCTCTATTGCACTCATATTGCTATGATAATAAAAAAAAGGCCGTCTAGCAACATGGGATAATTACCTATGTGCCAGACAGCCTTTTGCTTAGTAAAAATCTAATTAAAACTTGTAAGTCTTAATCTGTTTTACAGTGTAGTTGTATTTGCGTTCGTTGATTGTAAAGCTGAATTTTTCTCCAACTTTCTTATCAAGAATAGCATTTCCGAATGGAGCCATGTAAGAGATTACATTGTTGTCTGGATCTGATTCCCATGGTCCAAGGATTGTATAAGTTTCTTCTTTTCCAGTGTCTTCGTTTACAAGTGTTGCAATTGAACCGAAAGAAATGATTGCAGTTGTAACAGTTGTAGGATCAAAGATAACAGCGCGGTTAAGCTCTGACTGGAGTTTTGAACACTGTTCGTTGAGCCAGTGCTGCTTTTCTTTTGCTGCATGGTATTCTGCGTTTTCTTTCAAGTCGCCCTTTTCTTTTGCATCAGCAATTTCTTTTGCGTTAGCAGGAATTTCGATTGTTTGATAGCGGTTAAGGAGTTCCTTTTTAGCTTCGAGCATCTTGAGTGTAACAAGCATTCCCTTAGGAGCGGTTGTCTTTTCTTCTGATACATTGAACTTGAAGTTTGGATATACGTCGAGAATCTTTTTACGCATCTGAGCCTTGTAAGAAGGGTCGAGATCTGCAAGGTCATCAACGAGTGTGTACATGCGTTTAACAGTTTCTTCGTCATTGCTGAACATGTGTTTGAACAATGTTTCATTTTCAAAGAGAAGGTCTGTTGCGTGCTTCTTGATCTTTTTATTTTCAGTTGAATTAACGTGGTTGTTGATTTCACGTGATGTCAATTCGATGAGCTGAATAAGTGTAATCAGCTGGCGTTCGAATGTTACACCGCAATTCTGGAACCATTCTTCTCCCTGACAATTTTCAAACATGAACAAAGCTGCGTTGCGGAAGTCTTTTGCGTTAGTAAAGCAAGAAACTGCAAGAGCCTGAACCTTGTCTGTGTGACCTGCATTGATAAGTGTGTTGAGCATGTCATATGAAAGAACAGTAGGAAAGAGACGGATGTATTCGTCTGCCCAGTTAGGAAGGAGCTTGATGTTCTGTAAGAAGTCCTTCTTGAGGGAAGTATTCTTTGAATCTTTTAACAAGGTGTACATTTCGCGTGGATCCTGAATCTTTGTGTAGATCTGCTGGAATGTGCACTTGCAAGGGTTTGTAAGCTGTTTGTTCTGTGCTGAAAGTTTTTGTACAACGAGGTAAGAAGCAAGGTTCTGTTCGTTTACCTTCATCAAAGATTCGCTTGGATCAAGAGTCTTAACAAATCCTGCAAAGTAGTTGTACATTTCTGCAAACAATTCGCTTGATTTGTCTGTTTCGTCTCTTGAAACATACTTCATGATGATGTCGATACGGCTGAAGAATGCTTTTTCAGCTTTGAATTCGTTAGCAAGTTTTTCTTCTGGGCTGATTTCGTGTTCACGAACCATGTACTGGTTGATATCGTTAGGATTTACACCGAAAGAAGCATCTGATTCAAGGATTTTCTTTGCAGCAGTATTCCATGAAGTCCATTCACTTACAGTTAATACTGCAGGAACAAGTTCTGCCTTGATTTTCTTAAAGTCACAGTTGTTGTCAAAACTCTTAATGATAGTTTTGAGAGCCCATGCTTTGTCGTCTTTAACCATCTTTGCAAGTTCAGCAGGATTCTTTGTTGCTTTAAGAACCCAGATATGATCTTTTGCAAGTGGTGTAAGAGCTGTTACAGCCATCTTGAGGGACATTTCATGAATACCAGATTTTTTACCAAAGTTAATTACGAGAGTATCGTTTTCAACCTTGCGGATTATACCTACACCCCATGCTCTGTGGAATACAAAGCTCTTAACGTCAAATGCGATATGTTTTTCAAAGTCATTGATTGCTTCAAAAACGTTTCTGTAGTTAGCAGTAAGGTTTGAAGTCTTGATGTAATCTTCAAGGTGGCTGTGTCCGCTGTATTTTCCGCGGTAGCAGTCTACGATTTCTTTACGAGCCCAGATGTCGTGATGGTCGATTGCAAGGATTTCTTTTAAGAGACTGATTGCAATGTCCCATTTCTGGTTGTCTTTATACCAGCCGTACAATTCCTGGAGGAGAATTGCAGTCTTGTCATCGCCGAGAGTTTTAGAAACCTTTCGTTTTACAAGCTGGAAGAAATCGATTTCCTGAGGGATAATCTGTACAAGTTTTGTCCACAGTTCTTTTGTAGCAACGATGTTTCCGAGGTTTACATAACGGAGAATTGCTTTTTTATAGTATTCAGTAGCAGTTTCAACATCACCTGCAGTTTCGTAGTGTTCTGCGAGAGCTTTTGCGAGATCTGCTTCTTCAAAGTCGATTTTTACAATCTGTGCGTAGAGTTCCCATGTCTTTTCGTTGCCTGTTGCACGGTAGTATTCTGCAAGAGTTCGGAGTGCAAACTTGTTTGTAGGATCGTCGTCGAGAATTGCTTCACAAAGGTATTCAACAATTTGTTCCTTGTGGTTTTTCTGGAAGATGTCTACAAGTTCGACAAGGGCAGAGTTATCAAGAGTACCATTCTGGAGAGAAATCATGCCGGAAAGGTAAAGTGCAATGATACTATCTTTTGAAACAGTAAGCTGTTCATCACAGATTGCCTGAATTTCTTGTGTGCAGTTTTCTGCACGTGCTTTTTCCAGGATAACAGCAAGTTCCTGAAGCTTTTCTTTTGTGTAGCTGGAAATTGCAGCACGAGTCCAGGTTTCTTCCTTAAGTTTGGCCTGAACTGATTCGATAAGTTCTTCTGACATAAAAAACTCCTAAAAATATATTAAACTCTTGACCTGATGCTTACATCACATACAGATTGTAAATGTTTGTATCCAAAATTTTTATCTTGAGCAGAACTTCGTTTATAAGTCTGCTGTCATTTATAGTCTGGCAGTAATCGATAAGCCAGAAATATAAATTAATAAGTCGGGGAACAAGCTGTTCTGTTGCACGGGAAGGATCTTTGTTATCGTTTTCCAGTGCGTAGATGTCCTGTTTAAGTTTTCCTACTTCCTGAGCTCTCAGAGATCTCCGGATATTGAAAACTCCCCACAATACTCCGTATACAGGAATCCATGCATTGAGCATTTCGCCTGTATAACCGAGTTCTTTTGTTTTCTGAACCAGAATATTGATTAAGTTGGAATCAAAAAATTCCACATCAATCTTCTTGTAGTCCAGAAAAAATGCTTCTCTAAACAAAAGTTTTGCCGATCTGTCTTCTCCGCAAAGGGCGTAACAGTCTGCAAGTTCTGCAAGAACGTCTGCCTGGCTTTTGTGGCAGTTGTTTGCTTCTGCCAGACAGTTCTTGGCATTTTCATATTCACCGAGTTTTTTGTAGCAGAGACCTACTTTTTTTAGTATGTCTGAGCGGTAAACCGGGTCTTTCTCGTTTAAAAGGCGGTGAAAGTGATTCAGTGCACAGGAAAAAACTCCTCTGCAGCAGGCGTAAATTGCTTCGGGGTAGACATTAGGCTGTTTGCTCTTTGTCTGAATAAAAGTCTTCCATTCCCTCAGCAGGTAATCACCGTTTTCGTATGGACTTTCGTTATTCATCCGGCTGAATATGTCTTTCCAGTAGCAGGCGCATTCCATTGTGAAGGCAATATCCGGGTTTGCCAGGTCGTGCATACAGGTTGTGGTTAAAATCTTGTTCGCCTCATCTGTGTTGCACGCTTCTATGTACGAAAGGGCGTCTTTTAGTCCATATTCAGATTGATTGTCCATAGCGGTAAGTTTAATTATATCAAAAAAGCGGTTTTAGTCAATAAAATAATAAAAAATTAGTAAAATTGGGGTAAAGTTTATACAGTAGAAATTAGAAAGTGTCAATAGTTTTTGTAAAAAGATTTTTTAAATTATTTGAATTAACCTAAAAATAGAAATATTTACAATAGGAAATACATCTGATAATATTGTAGAATAATGAAAGATATACAGTTGGCACCGTCTTTGCTCAGTGCGGATCTGGCAGACTTAAAGGGTGCATTACAGTTGGTAAAAGATAATGGTGGTAAGGTTGTTCATATCGATGTAATGGACGGTCGTTTTGTTCCTCAGATTACATACGGACAGCCTGTAATAAAATCTATGAGACCTCTTTCGGACTTGCCGTTTGATGTTCATCTTATGATTGAGCATCCGGAAGAACAGATTGATACATGGGCAGAAAGCGGGGCAGACTGGATTACATTTCATCATGAAGCATGTATTCATTCTCACAGACTTGTTCAGCGTATTCATGATCTCGGCAAAAAAGCTGGTATTTCGATTGTTCCTTCAACTCCCGTTGCTGCAATAAAAGAAATGCTTGAATATGTGGATCTTGTTCTTGTTATGACAGTAAACCCTGGATTTGGCGGTCAGAAGCTGATTCCTTCCTGTGTAAAGAAAATTGAAGAACTCGTACGCCTAAGACAGGAGCTTGGATTGAATTACAAGATTTCTGTTGACGGCGGTGTTAATACGGAAACTTTGCCAGTTGTTGTTGAAGCGGGTGCAGATATTGTTGTATCCGGTTCCGCATTCTTTTCTGGTAAATTAAAGCTTTAGATTTATTCTTGATATGGGAGAATTTTAATGGCTGCTAAAAAGAGTTTACTCGCACTTGTTTTATTCATTTCTCTTTCAGGATTGCAGAATGTTTTTGCGCAATCCTCAAATCAAAATCTGGCTGATTCTGCATTTGTTCAGGGAACCGTTGCTTATCGAAAAGGTGAGTGGATGAGTGCTGTTTTTCTGCTTAGAAAGGCGGTTTCTTACCCTCAGAATTACAATGCAGATACTTTTTATATGCTGATATCTGCAGAAATGTATGCCGGTGAATATAAAAGTGCTTTTCAGGATTGTGAACTCTTTTTGCAGAAATTTTTCGACAGTTCATATGTTTCGTATGTAACCTATCAAAAAGGAAAGGCTCTTTACTGCCTTGGAGAATATGAAAAATCTGTTCTTCTTTTAAGTGACTTCTGTCATCAGTATCCTGATCATGAGATGTATGCTTCTGCTCTTTACTGGATTGCCGAGGCTTTTTATGCAAGTTATAACTATGATGAAGCTTCTGTACTTTATCGTCGTATAATTGCAGATTTTCCAAATGATGCAAAAGCGGCTGCTTCTCAGTTCAGACTTGAAACAATTGCCCAGAGTTATCGTGAAGAAAAGCTTCTTTATCTCTTGAAAGAAACAGGAGAAGAATATCTTGCGGCAAAAGAAGAGTATGAACGCCAGCTCCGGTTGAGCGGTTCTGAAAGTGCTGCAGATGCCAGAAGAAGAATTCTTGATTTGCAGAGAAAAAATGCAGATCTTGAAAATAAAAATCTCGAACTTACAAAAGCAAAAGAAGAACTCGAAAAGCAGCTTGAAGAAGTTCAGACTGCAGAAGAAACTGAGTCTGAAAATGATACAATTATTCAGGTATTAAAAGAAAAAGCCTGGAAAACCCAGCAGCTCTTAAATGAACGCAGATCTAGTGGAAGGTGGTAGGTTATGAGTTGTAATTCAAAATTAGTAAAATTATCAGGTTTTGCAATGATTTTATTGCTTGCTTGCGGGCCAGTTTCTGCAAGAAAAGCTAAAACTACAGAGGCTGCTGTCGCTGCAGAAACTTCTCAGATACAGGAGACTGTAACTCCGGAGAATAATTCTGTTGCAGCAGAAAATACAGATTCTAAAAAAAATAAAATCAGAAAAACTCGTGCATCAAAAAATAAAGCCAAAACAGAAGTAGTTGCAGAACAGGCTGTTCCTGCTCAGGAAGCTGTTGCTTCAAATGGAGAGGGCGGAGAAGTTCTCGGTGGTGCCGATGGAGCAAAGGTAAATTATAAAGTGAATCCAAAGGCAAAAAAGCCTGCTTCTAAAAAGAAAGAAACAGACTTGAACAATTCCGAAGGGGTGTTTACATCTAAAACGGTAAAAAACTCAATCGGAAATATTAAGATGCTTGCAAAAGGTACTGTTGGAAGCGTTCAGCTTTATGCGGTTAACCGTGAAGAAAAAGCAATTCCTATTTATGCCATTTATGATGAGTTTACATCTACTCATTTTTGCCTTTTGACCGGTAGACGAAATTATCGTCTCGTTAATAATGCGGGAATCGTTGTAGGTTCAAGAAAGTCAGAAACAGGCGTTCAGATGGTGTATGCAATTCCAAATATTGCACGCCTTATCGTAAAATACGATTGCTTAAAGTCTAATCCTGAAGATAATGAAGATATTGTAAAAGTAACTGCTATTGTAAAAAACAAAAGTAAAAGAACAGAGATTTTTGGTCTTAAGCAGAATATTGATACTTACCTTGGGGAACAGTCACATCCCCATTTTGCTACCGCAGACAGCACTTATGTAGACAGTGAAGTTCAGTATAGAAAACTTGATAAAGTAAAATTTGTAACTTCCGGAAATAAATACGCAAAAGCACAGTTTATTCTTGATGGTGCAGATGTTTCCCGTCCTGAAGCTGTAACTCTTGCGAATAAAGATATGCTTGCTATGGACAGCTGGATTCCTTCTGCTGTCACAGGCAAGAATTTTGATTCTGTAATTTCGTATAATAATTCTGCAATCGCAATTAACTGGGAGTCTGTTCGTCTGGCTCCGCAGGAAGAAGTAACTTATGTTTACTATATTGCTCTTTCAACAGACGGACTTGAACCTCGGGGTATGGAATATATAGCTTCTCTTGAAGAAAAAGCCCAGCAGGAAAAAGAAGCTCAGGAAGCTCTTGAAAAAGAAAATGCAGAAAAAGATGGAAAAGAAGTATCTGAAAAAACTACTCCTAAGGCTGATAAGTCTGTAGAAAAACCTGCAGAAAAAGAGGCTCCTAAACAGGAATCTAAAAAAGAAGAGAAAATGGAACAACCTCCTGTAGAAGCTAAGCCGATTGTTAAGCCTGGTTATGTTAAAACACCTGTTTCAAAGCCTGAAGAAGAAAAGATTATGGATGATATAAGCGTTGATCCAGAAGAAATTACCGACGAAAAGCTTAATCCGGATTATATTCAGAAGCTTCTGGATAGAATTAATGATCTTGAATCTGGAGACGAATCTGTAAATCGTACTGAACTTATTATGCTTAATGCAGAACTTGATGCAATCCTTATGAAGCTGGGGTCACAGTAAAAATGGTTCGTGATGTTCTTGATGTTGCAAAGACATTTATGCGTCGCCGCCAGTTTGAAAAGGCGATTAAGGTTCTTGAGAGCAAAACTGACATATATGAAGGAAATTTCGATTATTATGTTTTATTCGGAATTGCCTGTCTTTATGTAGGAGATACTGGCGCTGCTTCTACTTATTTTCAGAGAGCAAGAAAAATTAAAATGTCTGATACCAATCTTTTGCTGGGACAGGCAGCTCTCTTTTTGAGAAGAGGGGACACCGATAGAGCGGTTCAGTATTATATAGATATTATTGAAAATGACCCTGAAAATAAAATTGCTGCAAATGCCCTTGAGTTTATTAGAACAAAAGGGGATTATGGAACTATTTGTAAGTGGGTAGATACCGGAAAAATTGAAGAATTTTATCCGCCTCTTGGAATAAGTCCTTTCTTAATTGCAGGGATTGCTTTTCCTGTGATTGCCTGTGTCCTTGGAATTGTCCTTGTTGTTCATTTGTTCCCGGTTGCACGTCCTCAGAGCGGAAAAAGAGCAGATTTGTCACCTTATGTTCTTTCTGTAACAGAAGCAAATAATGCTCAGGAAACGGATTTGACTTCCGGGGCTTATAATTATATTCTCTCTTCAAAACAGATTACAGATTCTTACGATAAGGCGATGAAGTATCTTCAGCAGTATCGTGACAATCTTTGTCAGGTAGAAATTAATCGTATTTTATGTTCTAATGCTTCGGTTTCTATTAAAGCAAAGTCTCGTGAGCTTATGAACTTTTTGCAGGAACCTTCATTTGATACGATAAAGGATTCTCCCTCTTATAAAATGGTCGAGAAGGAGCCTATGCTGTATCTTGACTGCTGGGTTTCCTGGTCGGGACGGGTTTCTAATGTAGTGTTTGATGAAACTGGATGGAGATGCGATCTTCTTGTCGGTTACGAATCCATGGAAACTGTGGAGGGGGTTGTACCTCTTCATTTTTCTGTTGCTCCGTCAATTGAAGGTACAAAACCTGTTAAAATCCTGGCAAAGGTTTCTTCTGCCGAAGGAAAGCTTTTGCTCCAGGGTCGTGCAGTTTATCAAAGTGTAAATTAATTATTTTTTTTCTAAATAATTTGCGTTTTTTAATACAATTACGCCTATATATATTTAGGGAGGAATGGAGGCGAAATGTCAGAAGAAGTTTCTAAAGAAATGTCTGAAAAATTAAAAGCCCTTGAAGCAGCCCGCTTGCAGATTGAAAAGCAGTTTGGTCAAAATTCGCTTATGAAGCTTGGCGCTCAGGGTAAAGTAGACGGAATTGATGTTGTTCCGTCTGGTTCTATTATGCTTGATGAAGCTTTAGGTGTTGGTGGATATCCTAGAGGACGTATTATTGAAATGTACGGTCCTGAAAGTTCTGGTAAAACAACCCTTGCATTGCATGCTATCGCAGAAGCTCAGAAATTAGGTGGAATTGCTGCATTTGTTGATGCAGAACATGCTCTTGATCCGGTTTATGCTAAAAATCTTGGTGTAAATATCGATGAATTGTGGGTTTCTCAGCCGGACAGCGGAGAACAGGCTCTTGAAATTACAGAACAGCTTGTTCGTTCTGGTGCTGTTGATATCGTTGTAGTTGACTCTGTAGCAGCTCTTACTCCTCAGAAAGAAATTGAAGGAGAAATGGGGGATGCTGTAATGGGTATGCAGGCTCGTCTTATGAGCCAGGCATTGCGCAAACTCACAGCAATTGTTGGTAAGAGCAATTGTATTGTTATTTTTATCAACCAGATTCGTATGAAGATTGGGGTTATGTTTGGTAATCCTGAAACAACAACTGGTGGACAGGCTCTTAAGTTCTATACGTCTGTTCGTCTTGAAATTCGCCGTGTAGAATCCATTGACGGTAAGGGTGATGAAGATGCTGTGGGAAACCGTGTTCGTGTAAAGGTT
>JAFNQK010000140.1 GCA_017386165.1 Treponema sp. | reverse complement strand
TCATAGCAGATATAACCTGTATCTTGTATTTAAGTACGGGGCTTCCGCTTGAGATAATACCATGAGGAACGCCGTACTCAGTTAAATGGTCTGAAAATTGCCATAAAAGATTTTTAGAATGAGTTAAAAAATAAACCGGTTTATTATCTTCTCGGCAACACTTAATAAACTCAACGGCGGTAAGTGACTTGCCCGCTCCAGTAGGTAATTGTAAGATCGTGGACCGTCCACCATGACTAAAGAAGTCTGTTATCTGTTGTACAGCTTCTTCCTGATAATCAAATAATTTATATGTTTTCATTAACAAAACTCCCACTTATAACCGCCTGCAGTTTTTCTTTTATGCTTGCAAACTCTAAGTATCAAACTATTATTTATTCCTGTTTCCCGATACGCTTCTGCTGCTCCAAAATATTTATTTATAATTTGATTTGTGTTTATATCTATTTGCATAATGGGAATTGATCTATTGTGTAATTTTCCTTTTCTTCCTGTCATTCCGTTTTTAATTTTTAAACAATTTAAAGCATGAAGTCTATTTTCAGAAATAGTACACCATTCAAGATTAGTAATATTATTATTCTGTTTATTGCCGTCTATATGGTTTACTTGCGGTTTGTTTTCAGGATTTTCAATAAATGCTTTTGCTACAAGTCTATGTACCTTAAATTTAAAATGTTTCTCTTTATAAAGACAGACATAATAATAACCAAGCCCGTCATTTTGTAACCTTAACATTTTAGGGTTTCCCTTTTTTAAAGTTCTAACATTTCCTAAGTTAGATACTTCATATTCTTCAAAACCTTTAATTTTTCTCCATTCTTCCATTAAAAATCACCTCCCAAATATACATGGCTTAATCTGTTCCCGCCATGATTAAAATAATCATCCATCTTATCACGGATTTTTTGCTGATACTCAAATAATGTATACATGATCTAAATTTCTTCTCCTATGTGATTTTTATAATTTTCTTTTGCTTTTTTATACCACTGTTTTGTAGATTTTTCGCCCGTTTTCAAATAATTCTTAAAATGCGTAAGATGGTAATTACCACAATATGAACAATAATAAGATCGCATAGGGATTCTTTTTTTAGCATTGCCTTTTTTTGAAGCTGCGTTTTTTAGGTTGTCTGCTTCTTTTCTTGAGTACATTCGTTTTCCTGTTGCGCTACAAACTTCTTTTTCCATCTTTTATTTTCCTTTCGATTTTTTCCCTTATTTCTTTACTGTATGATTTTTCTATAAACTTTAGCGCGGTATTATCTTCAATTTTGCCGTCTATCGTCATTATTGAAAACCGCTCCATTGCGCTTTCATATTCACAATAATTCATTAATCCCACCCTCTTAATTCTTCTGCTACTTTGTGCGCCAGTTCTTCTCCGTATTTTTCTGCAACTAATCGCTCTGCTGTCTTTTCATCAACACATTCACCGTATACCGATATTACATAATCAGTATACGCTGCCTTTTCTTCATCAGAACGGAACATCATCATTTTCGCTTACCTCCGCTATTGGCTTTATCCATACACGCTTTACACCTTTTTTGGTTGATTTGCTTATCTGAACAAGTCCGCAATCTTCCATAGCACGGATAATAGATTTTTGACTGATTCTCATGTGATAACCTTCGTTAAAACATAAGCGTTCTACATCGGCTTGCATAAGTTCTGCGCCTGGCTCTGCAGCAACTATTGAACCGTTTCCATTGAGCCAGTGATTGATTACAGTTACGCACGCTTCGTAATCAGAATATGTAATTAAGGCTTCTTCCTGTAATTCTTTCATAAATAAATCAAGTTCAGAACCTTCTTCTATTCTTGATTCGTCTAATATCTGGTCTTTTGTCATATTTTCGACAAACTCAGCATAATAACTATGCAAGCGTCTGATAAGTTTTTTACCTTCTTCACTTGTTACCATCTGCTTGTCGATATTCTTTAATTTGACTGGGTTCCATCGTCTGTTACCTGTTGTATCTGTCAAATACTGTAAAGGGTTAGATGTACCGATATATGAACAAGTCATTGGAGTAGAATATTGTTGTTCAACATATTTAATATCAACGTCAGCAATTTCTTTAGAAACGAATGATTTAACCTGCTCTACGTCGTCTGCAGATTTCATTACTTTCATTTCACCAATTTCTACTAATAACTTACCGCGTACCTTTTTTACTGTTTCTGCGCTTCCGAACTTTGATTTAAGCCCAGAACCTAAGTCTGCATATAATGTATCATCAAGAGCAAGATATTTTACAAGTGTAGTTTTACCGATACCCTGCCCTCCTACAAGAATAGGAACAATATCGGTTGCAATTAAGCCATAATATGAGCCATCTTCCTTACGCTTAGTTCCTTTTATGCGTCCGTGCATTTTTACAAAAAACTTGTGCCATAGTTCACGATAACATCTGAACGCTTTTTCTTCCCTCATTTCATATTCTTCTAGGCTTTCATTTTCATAACGTTCAATGTCAAACGTAAATATTTTTAAGAATTGATCCAAAATCAAAGGATTATGTTCAGGATACAAGCGCCTAATATCGTCGATATAATCAGCAACTTGATTGAACTTTCTACCCCTTAATTCAATAGCACGTTCAATTTTTTTTGCTACCGAGTCGGTAATATTTGACTGCGGAATCTGCAATTCATCGGCTCTATGTTCAACGGCGGCAAGCCATTCTGATTTATTATCATAAGCGGTTTGCTTTAAGCCTGTTGTATAGTCCTGCATGATTGAGTTTGCAAGCTGTGTATCATGTTCTACCCATTGTCCTATCCAGTCGTCTGCAAGTACATAACTTTCTTCAATCTGTCCAGTTCTTTTATTTATGTTTGTAGGTTTTGATACAAAAATAAAACTTCTGATTGTAAACTTTAAATCTTCATCAACTGGAGTAAATCTTATAGGCGACATACAAGGAACAAGAGTCTGAACTTCTGGAACACTATTTTGAACGACCGGAACATCTTTTAAGATATGTTCTTCAATCTGTTTTACGCTCCAGCCTGACTCTACCGCGTCGGCTAAATCCCACCCCGCAGGAACATCTGCGGGCGGATATACTAAATGAATTTTAGTATTAGGTAATAATTTTTCTATTTTTTCAATGGCTTTTCTTCCCGGTGTATCTGCGTCAAACGAAAAATAAACTTCACGACCGTTTAAGTCAGATAAATCAGAAAGGCTTATAGACTGTGCGCCACCGTACCAACCAACAACCGCCCACTCGGTCAGTATATCTTTAACTATTGCTGCAGCTTTCTGCCCTTCTACAAGCAGAACTCTAGCGTTAGTTTTTTCTTCTAACGATCTTGCGTTATAAAGCGGATATTTTACTCCGTGTAGGGCTTTACATCTCCATTCATAATTTTTTGCATTACTGAATAAAGTATAAGGATAGTCGGTCTTACTACCATCTTTTACGGTGCGCACGGCCCACATGACAGGCTTCCATTCGTCACCGATTTTTCTTTCTAACGGCCACCGTGCAACTTCATTTTTTTGTTTTGGAAGTTCCGGAGCGTTTCTAATCGGACGTGTTACCTGTCGCCATTCGTCTTTAATTTCTTCTTTTGTGTATTCTGTCGGAAAATATGAGCTGTCATATTTTTCAAGGATTTGTTTTGCAGCTTCAAAATTAGATAAGCCGTTTAATTTTGCATACAATGTTACGGCGTCACGGCCTACCATTTCGTCGTCT
>JAFNQK010000139.1 GCA_017386165.1 Treponema sp. | reverse complement strand
ATAAGCGATACTGAATTAGTAAGAACTGCAATGCTTTCAATTGAAAAAGCTATTGTAGATACAAAAATGGAAGAAGCATGGTCTGGAACTGCATTAGGAGGTACACAATATGTATCAGGATATTCTGGTACTTTTGGTTGGTCACAGGATTCACAAAGTAAATTCAATTGGTATATAACTGATTACGTACCTGCATTCACAAAATTACCCGGCACTAATAGTACAATACCTGGATTACTATCTCTTTCTGACCCTAATCCAAACGGAAATAGACGAGGAAGAAAATATTCAAAAACAATAAAATTCTTCTGTTATGACGAAACAAGTACTTTCAGTGCCTCAAAACTAATACCATTAGGCGTATCACCTTCAAATGCATACGATATAACATTAGACTCATACACAGCTACAATCAACTTTGCTGTTAATTCTTCAACATTTGCAGCGCAGGTAGTTAGAAACGGAGCCACAACTAGTACATTCTCAATATCTGGCAAAGAAAATGTTAAAAAATGGTGTCCAATAAATATTGACGGTAACGGACAGAACGAAGAATCAACTACTTACCTCTGGTGGAACTAAGGAGCAACACGATGAAACTAACAAAGTTAAATAAATACATAAAACTTGCGACTGTTGCAGCCGGTCTTGCTTTGAGTCTCACCGGGTGTGCGGCATTCTTTCAGGGCAAGGTTCCTATGGATATTACAAAAACCCCTGGTAACCTTGGGGACCTTTTGATAAAGAAAGAAAAGGTTTCAAAACTCGACAGCGTTGAGCAGCTTTTTGTCAGCCAGTCCATGTACGCCGGCACAATCAATGTCAGCTGGAAAGAAGTTGAAAACGCAACCAGCTACAGAATCGAACGTGCCATTGTAAAACCAGATGAAAACGGAGCTTTTCCTTCTTCTATCGTAGAAGAATATCCGGAAGAAACTGACTGGACAATGCTCCGTGAGTTCTACTACGACACAGTTTTTGAAGACAACATCATCAATAATCCAAGTGCAAGCAACGAAGAATACAACTGGCACTACTTCTACCGCATCATGGCAGAAAATATCAGTGCCGGCTTGAGCGGAGAATATTCTAATCCAATCGAAAAGGACGAAGAAGGAAACATCACCTTAAACACCGCCGTTCTTGGTCAGGGATATTTGTTCGCTGTTCCTACTGACATCAATGCCACAAAGGGTAAGTCACAGAACAGCATTACCCTCACCTGGACAGCTGTTCCAAACAGCCGCTCTTACAAAATCTATCGTGACAACCGTCAGGATTTTACAAGTGCTTCTTTAATCGACATCGTTTCGGCAAGTAAAGAAAAAATCGATAGTGATACTGGCAGCCGATACGTAGAATATGTCAGTTCCGTTTTAACAGCAGACCAGGGAACAGAATTTTACTACAAGGTTAAAGCCGTTAACGAATACGGCAACGAATCTGCCCTTAGTTCTATTGCAATGGGATACGCCTTAAAGGCAGGAGCTCCGGTTACTCCTTCTAACCTCAAAGTAATCGATGGTTATGCAACTACGCAGAAGGGCTTTACCCTCAAATGGGACAAACTCAGCCAGGAAGAAGGTTCTACCCTTACCTATTCTATCTATCGAACTACAAGTCAGGACGCTGTATTCAGTCTTGTTAAAAAAGATATTTCTTACGACAAAGACACTTATTACGACGAAACCAGCATTAAACCTGGCATTTTCTACTATTATTACATTCAGTCTGTAAAAAAGAACAATACAACCGAAGAAGTTTCTAAGAGTTCTTTCAGTGAAAAATCTGACGAAGCAATGGGCTTTAAGCTCAGCGCTCCAGCAACTCTCAGTGTAGAAGATAACATTCTTTCTGACGGCTCAATCAGTTCTACTCAGGCAAATCTCGTATGGAGCAAAGCAATCGGTTCAGACCTCGACGGAATGAACTACACCTACAAGATTTACTGGTGCGACACTCAGGACGGAAGCTACGAAGTTCTTGAAACTGATGTTGCAGGACTCGATTACACAACAGAAGGCTACCTTTACACAACTGTAGAATTAAAAGCATTCTACAAGATTGCAACCCTCTTAAACGAAGACGAAAGTGCCTTGAGTACTGCAGCAGCACCTCTTCCTCCTGCACCTACAAATGTAAATGCAACCAAGACAAAGAAGTTAGATAAATTCTTTGAACCAAACACTAACGAAGTTTATCCGGTTCTGATTACATGGAGCGCACCTGCAAGCGGTTCTCCAAGCGGATACGACATCTACCGTTCTACTTCCAAGACAAGTTCTTTCCGCAAATTGAACACAGAAGGTCCAATCAGCGCAAGCGACGGACTATACTACTACGATGTAAACCAGACCGCAAAATCAGGTGTTTTCTACTATTATAAGGTCGTTTCTCTCAACAGCCTTGGACAGGGTAAAAAAGGAAACAATCCGGAAGACGATGACCCTAAAAACGGCGGAAACCGTGAATCATGGGGTTACGGTGCCCTCACACGAGAACAGTGGTTCCGCGAATACAATAAAGAAATTGCAAGTAGCCAGGCAAAACTTACTTTGATGCATAAGGCAAGCAACACAGACAAGCTTGGTAGCGAAACAATCAACGCATATCTCCCTGTAAACGGCAAACTCGGAACTCTTTATTACAATGCTGCAATTCAGGGACTTGGTGGATATGTAACTATGCCTTATACAGAATACGCAGACCACGCTATTATCAGTGACGATAATATTCTTGGACTTATGTACATCT
>JAFNQK010000002.1 GCA_017386165.1 Treponema sp. | reverse complement strand
GAAGTAACCGTAAATCAGAAAGACTATAAGCTGATAAAACTTTTAGGGCACGGAAAGGGTGGCTATTCATATCTTGCAAAAACAGATTCACCATGTAAGCGTCTAATTAACACCCCCTAAAAATCGAATAAATTAAGATATACAATCTCCTCACAACGAGGAGATTTTTTATGGTATTTCCAGTAAAGCGTGTAAAAGAAGAACTGATCAATGAATTTGCAGTTTCAAAAATGGATATTGAAACATTCAGCCAGATGCACAGCATCCAGCCGGAAGCATTAAGGTCATGGATCCACGAAAAGATGAACCGTGCCAAGAACGGTGAATCAGAAAACTACGATATTTTCCAGGCATCAGAGTTTGTAGAGCTTGATATCCCCCATGCATCAGCTAATCGGATTTCAGTCGGTATAGACCGTAAAGAACTGATAACGGTTAGGGCAGGGGGAATTGAAATCGACATTCCCATTACAACCGAAGAAACAACTCTATTCAAAATCTTACAGACGGCGGCCAGTATATGATGTTCGATTTTTCAAATACCCGAATCTTTCTGCGGCCAGGAACCACAAATATGAGAACAGGAAAGGATAATCTTATGCATGTAATCACGGATATTATGAAACAAGATCCTTTCAGCGGTGCTGTATTCATGTTCTGCAACAATCAGCGAAAACATTTGAAACTCATATGGTGGGATACAAACGGCTTCTGGATTGCACAAAAGATTTTAGAAAGAGGCCGCTGGCCATGGCCGGACACCGCAGAAGACGCAAAGGAGATAAAAATCGATGAGGTAATAATGCTTCTGAAAGGAATCGATTTCTTCTGTGCCTATGAACCGGTTGTATTTGAGAGTATTGATTAAACTCAGTTTCTCTATAAATAATTGTAATTTTTTGATATATTTATATTAGTTATACGGATAGTTATAACTATTGTTATGTGGACGCCCGCACTGGGGCGCGAGTTTAAAAAAATGAATAAAAAAATATTTGTATTCATAATAACTATTTTCTCTTTTTTATTCTTCTCCTGTAAAAAGAAACAATCATTATATGATTTATGTTTGAATTCCGAAATCAATGATAAATATTCTGTTTATGAATATTGTTTTGGGAACGATAAATCAAAATATCAAAATTTTATTTCTTCCACATATAATAATGCAGAAAAATTTTATGATTTAAAAAAATATGAGAATGCAATTTATAATTACAAAGAAGTATTAGTTGCATTCGCATGTGAAAACAGTTTACCTTCTTTCAATATATCTTTTGAAGAAACTGCTAAAAATTATGAGATAAGATATTTTTCGTTATATAATATTGCTTGCTGTTATTCACTTTTAGGAAAACTCAGTGATGCAGAACTGTTCCTAATTCGAGCAATAGAATCGGGGTATCCATATATCAATCACATAATGACGGATGATGATTTATCCAATCTTTTTAATTCAAATACAAATCTTAAGCAAAAGGTAAATGAAATTTATAATAAAGGAAATATTGGAAATACCCTTGTTGGACAAGAGATAAAACTGATACGTGGACCATCAGGTGGGTGTTCATTTAACTTCTTAACAGAAAACACTGTTGTGTATGAAACTCATAGCGAAGGAGCTCCCAAATACAATGATAAATACTATGGTACATATACGTTAAAAAATTATTTTGTAATAATATCTTTTTCTAAAGAAGAATACGGAGATATGAGCAATTCAGAAGCATACTATAAAGATATTTTGGAAAATAATTATAAAAAAGTAAGTTTGAAAATAAAAGAAGAAATGGTTCTGCCTTTAGCAATTAAAGAAAATAATTTTATTGCTAATTCAGAATTATAAATAGCACATAACAAAGGTTCGTAGCCGACAGGCAGTCAAGCTGCCTGCGGTACAACCAGTTGTCATGTGGACGCACCAGTGGTGCGCTTGATTTAGAAATAAGATGAAAGATTCTGGAAAAAAAATAAGCGATATTATTTTTGAGAATGATGGTGCAAATATTTTCTTTGTTGGCCTAGACGATGATGAATACGGGTTTATAAATGGTATGGATTTCATAAAGAGAATTCCGACTGTTAAGTATGAAAATGGAGTTCCGTGTTTGGGCTTTGGCTATGGTGGATTCCAATTTAATTTATACAATATAGATTTTTGTTTTTATTATGATGAGATGCTGGGGCTTTGGTTGGAAACAAAAGATATAAATGAAAAATCTGCTGAAGCACAAAAAGAAAAAATCCTCAATTTTGCACAAGAAATATTAAACGTAATTATCGAGGAAGAAAAGAAATATAGTCCTGCAAAAAAGGAATCCGAAATCTTTATGAGATATACAATAGCAGAACTTGGAAGTAAAAAAATATCAAAAAATAATATAGAAAATACTAATGAACTTAATCATCACAAGTATATTGATTCAAAAAATGGCGAGAAGAAAAAATCATTATGGAAAAAATTATTAACTTTTTTTGCATAAATAACAACAGGAGAAAAAAAATGAAATTAAAAAAAATGTCGACCCTGTCATAAATTCTGTGTAAATGGCAGGGTCTTAATCGCACCAAAATCTAATCTCTGCTGGCGGTAGTAATCAGTTACGAAAGTTATTAATGGTGGAACCAATAGCTTAGCTGAACGAAAAAATTATACAAAATGGATTAAGGAGTTATGGAAATATGCAGAACATCATAAATAAATTTTCTTTTCTCATTTTTATATTTTTTCTTGATATATTATGCTATGGTCAAGGAAGCGTAACAGTTTTACAAAACAAAAATACAAACGGCTCATTGCTGAAATTAAATATCATAAAAGATAAGAAAGTTATACAAAAAATCGAATATCATTATCCTGAAGAATATTTTGGAAACTCAATTTATGTTGAAGAACCTTTCGAAATAACTGATGTAAATTTTGATGGTTTTGATGACATTTTGATTTACCTTGGAAGCTATGGAAATCAATGTGTTGTTTATAAAGATTGTTTTCTGTGGGATGTTAAAAAGCAGAAGTTTGAAAACTGTAGTTTGTTTAAAGATATTCCAAATCCTCAAATCGATGAATCTGAAAAATATATTTATGGAAATATCAGAAATAGTTCCTCTCATTATGAATATGAAGCATTTATATGGGATGGAAATGGCTTGAAATGTAAGTTCAAGATTCACGAAGTATATTCAGCTATGCAGCTGGCTGAGCTGTATAATATGGACATTCCTGAAGAAAAGGATTCTGGTGAATACATGCTTGAGTTTTTTGATTTAGATTTAGCCCTGTATGATTCTGTCTTTTATGTCAAAATTTCTTACGACAACGGGAAAATAGAAATATCAAAACCTTATGTTGAAGTATTTTCTGATATTCCAGAGAAACTAAATAAGAATATTAAGTAAAATTCCAGTTTTACAAGCATTTTGGACTTGGCTCAAGGGATATAGATAAATTTGGAAATAAGAATTTAGTTGGTAAAGGCAGTCAAGCTGCCTGCGGTACAACCAATTGATATGGGTGCCAAAAGTCAATATGTAAAAAAACAGAAAAGGAACAGAGTCCGGGCTTGTCCGGTAGTGACCACTATGATATTCGTGCATAGGCTGCAAGCCCGCTCCAGGTCAATGATCCGCCGTAGAACCCTTTTGCTATGTTAACAGGAATCAGATTCTGAAAATCAGAAAATGTCCTAAAACTGG
>JAFNQK010000138.1 GCA_017386165.1 Treponema sp. | reverse complement strand
TTCGCCAGCTGCTTTTAATGCAGCCATATGAATAAAAGCATCAAAACCTTTTTCAAAAGCAGAATCCAAATCAGCCGGATTTAAAATACTACCATAAATAAATTCATTTTCTGGAAAAAGATTTTGTCTTAAACCTGTCTGAAAATTATCAAACACAGAAACCTTATGGCCATTTTTCATTAATTCTTTTACAACATGGCCACCTATATAACCGGCTCCACCTATTACTAATATTTTCATTTATGCTAAACCTCAATGTTCATTTTATAAAATAACTTGATAGTTAATATAGTTTTTTATTCATTGTCCTGCCCAAAGTGAACTTGGACTTTTTTAGGAAAGCTTATAAGGTGGTTTAAGCCTGCTGCTGATGCAGCCAATAAGCTTTTCTGTTTATATCTGCAGTATGAAGTTTTTCTCTTCGTTCTGCAAGCCTAGCTTCCTTTCTTCCTGCAAAATAATCTTCTGGAGTCAGATAAAGAAGTGCGCCGTGAAGACGCTCGTTGTTGTAAAAATCAATCCACTGTGCCATTTTTTCTTTTGCATCTTCATAGCCCAAGTATGCCGTCTGGCGGACATGTTCAGTTTTCAGCGTTGAATGAAATCTTTCTAATTTGCCGTTGCTTTGCGGATGACAGATTCTCGCTGACGTTTCGTAAAGTTCCAGCAGAGAAATCAAAGATTTAAAATCCTTCGAAATAAACTGCTTTCCGTTGTCGTGGATTATTCGTGCTCTTGCTTCCGGATACTTTTCCTTTACTCTTGCAACCAGAAGCTCAATGTTTATACCCTCCATGTTTTCGCATAAGGTCCAGTCCAGAATCTTTCGGCTGTAACCGTCCATTATGCTGATAAAATAATAAAACACACCAAGAACCTTGATGTATGAAATATCTGTATGCCACTGTTCGTTCGGAACTGAGGGCTGGTCAAAGCCTTTTTTCTTCGCTTCTCCTTCATTCTTAGCCCATTTGTGGACTAAATCGTACTCTTTCATGATGTTATAGACGCTTGCCGGGCGGACGAAGGCTACGTTATCGTCAATCATCTGCCATGCAAGATATCGGTAGCCGTACAGGAAGTTCTTGTGGGTGAGGACATATTTTACGACAGCCATTCTTTCTTCAGGCGTATACCAGTTGAGTTTCGGCGTTTCGTGATTATGCCTTGTCTCAATTCCTTTCCGACTCTTCCATTCATGCCAGGTACTTTTAGAAACTCCTGCAAAAGCTGCCAGTACAGAAACCTTGATTTCGGTTTTCTCATGAATCTTCTGCACTTCAGTTTCTATCAGAGTCCGCGTTTTAAGGCTGACCTTTTCTTTCCCTAGCTCCGGCCACCAAAAGTTTTTTTTATCATCATGTTTTCCTCAGCAATTTCGGCTATCACTTCGACCTTCTTTTTGAGCTTTGTTTCGAGCTCTTCGATTTTCCGCTGCTGTGCTTTTTCCGTGATGTCAGGTCTGTGACGGTCAAAAATCATTGCTGCGTTTTCCAAGAATTCTTTCTTCCAGTTGAGGATCATATTCGGATGAACATTATTTTCCTGAGCAACATCGCTGACTGCCTTTCCATCCTGAATTACTGCCATAACCATTTTCAGCTTCTCTTCCGAGCTGAACTTTCTTCTTGTTCTTCCCATAAGGTGTACGTCCTTTTGTTATTATACACCTTATTAGCTTTCCTGTTTTAGTCCAAGTTGCGATTAGGCATTACATTCAAAATCAAATGATTGTAATTCTCCGTCATTAAAATCATATTGATAGAATTCTTTGTTTGTTGTTTTTAATAATTTTTTATTTACGATAAAATCTATACCTTTAATAATTCCTTCAATAAATTCTTTATTGTCTAATATCTTTTCTTCGCTATGTAATTGATTTTCATTTGATGGAACGTAAAAGACAAACCCTTGATTATTTATGAAAACATAATTTATATGAGATTTGTCCAGATACAAGCCAGCATAACTATTAATTTTGTGATCATTATCAGCATAAACTTCACGGATTGAATTATTTTCAAAATCACAAAAATAAAACTGAACATTTGAATTATTTGTTATACAGGAAATCAGCATCTTTCCAAAAGATACGGGAAGGACAGACATGTTTAATATGTTTTCTAAACACATTGAGCATGAATTCTTTTCGTCTTTAACTAATGAAATATATTGTTTTCCAGTTTTTTTATAAGTGAATAGATAGCTGTTCTTAAACATTGGATTTATAAAAAGATCCATTGAATTAATTTCATTAATGTCTGTATCAGAATATATTTCAGACTTGATTAATTTATCATTAGAATCAAATTTATAAAGATTGATAGCATCCTCTTGTTCGATCAAATAAATATCATTTTTACTATTTTCTATAACATTTAAAAATTTATTTAGATTAGAGAGAGCTTCATACCAAGTAAAAAATACATCAATATTACACATTAAGTACATTTTTTCATCTTTAACAAAATATCCTTGAGAGGACCATTCTTTGCATTTAAAATCAATTACATTATCTTCAATTTTTTCGTATTGGAAATCATTTGTTCCAAACAAAAATCTTATACGAAATAGTTCTAAATTTTTAAGGCCAAAAACATCAAATCCTTCATCATTCCATGAAAGAACAACAGAGTTTAAAGCATCCTTAGATTCATTATATACAAACGCATTATTTTTGTTTTTATGCTCATCATAAATTAAAATTGAATCGTAATAACTATTTTTCTTTGTCTTTTCACTGACTATAAATACAAAAACGCTACCGTTATTATATAATTTATATGAAACTATATTATTTTTAGTCTGATAAAGATTTTTCTGTTCTCCAGATGAATAAAAATATATACCATTATCTTTTTGATAAAACACATCAATATTATTTTCATTATACTGTTCAACTTTAATGTTCGATATTCCTTGTCCAACAAAGAATGACTCAGCAAAAAAAATAGTAGTATTAGAAAGTAATACTAATAAGAAAATCAAGATTTTCCTCTTCATACCAAAATCCTTATGAGAATAAATAATAATTTATAAATGATAATTAAAAAATGTTATAACCTGATGATTATACTTTGCTGCCTGATAAGACAAAACAATTTTTTACATATTTATGCTATCATTCAAATCATGCTGCTATAAAATATTTCATTAGAATTAGATTGTCAATAAATATAACAAATCAAAATGATAGTTTCACTCATAATAACAGTAATTTATAAGCAGTCTTATTTTGCTTCTAATGCTTGTATCATTTCTACAAGTTGTTGACGATGTTCAGGGAGAATAATCTCACCAGATGATTTGCCTTGGTCTGTGTACCAGACTTGTTTATCGAAATGGGCAGATAAATCAGGACTCTTAAAGTGAACTCCGTATAATGCATAAATGGTGTTACGGAGTATTCGTAGATCTGCTTTAGATAATGTTGGGAGAACTTTATTTACGTAGTCACCATAATTGTCGTCAGTGTAACCGTTAATGGCCATGGCGTAGAAGTTTGGGGCACCCCATGTGCGGCGAACTCTAAAGACTTCTGTGTAATCTGCGCAGGAGATGTAGTAGTAGATATTTCCACCAAAGCCGACGTACCAGCTCATTGTGTAAGATAAATCTTTAGTCTTTCGTATTTCTGAATAAGGATTTAAATCTTTTATGTAAAAAAGGCAATCATCATTCTCGTAACAACTTAAAATCGAACATATATCACCATAATCCCCTAAATGATAAACTTTCCCTTCTATGTCATACTGATGAAGTTCATTATATTTTTTATAGTAAACGTTGCCCCAAATTAGAACCATATCATGTAAAAACTCATAATACAGTTCTAGTTCTAACGCACGTTGTAGGCTTTGTTCGTATTTCTGAGGATCATATTCTTTTAAGAAAGCCATGGCTTCTTTGTTGTTATATACTTTTCCAGTTGTATCTACGGCTCCTGGATAACCACTGTCATCTACATAATAGATTATGTATCCACCGTCTTTTTTTAAGATAAAGCTGATGCCACTCTTTAGTTTTTGTTTAATTAAAAATTCTTTATCTCTTTGAATAGTAAGTATTGAATCTGAATAGCCAACTATTACATTTTCAAATCTAATATTGACATCTGTCCAAAAAGAGGTAAAATCATTAAAATCACAAGTTTTCCTTTTCTCTGATAATGTAAAACGTTTTCCGCCATCCCAGTTTCCGTTCATTATTTCAATATTATCATTTACTTCATCAACATAAATTCCAAATGGACTTACAGATGTTATTCTTGCATAAAGAATGACATCTGTTGTTTGAAATAGTTTTTCAATAGTTTGACATACACTAGAGTTTAATAAAATAAAATATAATAAAATTTCTAAAATTTTTCTTTTCATTTTATTTACTCCATTATTAATCTATGAAGTTTATAAGAGGTTACTGTCTGCTGAATATTTCTCCAATTTCCTTTGTTAACCATCCATGTAGATGCTTCATCTTTTAATTTTTCAGTCGAATGTATTACTTCAACTTGGCTATAATCTTCAATTATTTCTTTATCTGGGTTATATATCAAATCTTGAACAAATACTACATGATGTCCTAACTGTTCATCATTGATAACAAAAATATCACCAGGTACTGCATGTGATAATAATCTACGTTGCTCGTCTCGTTGTTCAATAACAGAACTCGGAGTAGATGATGTTATATCAGGATTTAAATTCCATTTCTGACCCTGTATAGCTACACTATACTCATTCATAAATTTTGCGGCATTTATATTATGAATTGTGGTATTCTTTGTCTTGTATCTAGAACTCTGTCGGTCAGGATAACATGTACTTCTGTGTACTAAACCCGAACAATCTATACCTAAGGTATAATGAGTCTGATCATAGTCATACAAATTATTGTCACCTTCTTTTTTATCCAACCAATACGTACTAAATCCCGGTATCAATACTTTTGTATCATTCTTTCCACTCCGGAAAAATTCACTTGGTTCTTTTCCTAAGAGTTTATGATTGCCATATTTAAAATATTTATCTTCAGCTGGGAATATGTAGTTACCCCACTGGCCATCAGGTGCAGTTGAAATTCCTTTGATAACTTTTCCGCTTGGAGGATATGAGCTGTCTGCTTCTCTCTTTTTCACCATTGCTTTAGAAAGCTCTTCAAGGCCATCATTAAACTCTTTTACAGTCTGACCTACTCCATAGCCATAGGCAACAGAATCCATTACATCGCCGCCATTGAATCTCGTCCAAGCCTTGATCTCAACCTGTCCACCGTTTATCTGTCCAATATTCCAGTCATTGTATCCCCATTCTGGTGTCCACCAGTCAGGAGTGTTCGTAGGTGTTGTGGATTGTGCCGATAAAGATGATGTCGCCACGCTTTGCGCAGCAGCTTCCGTAGCAGAATCTTTCGTTGGTACCGGCCACGGATGAGCATTATTCCAGTCCAGGCCGTTTAGTCTTGGCTCTGACTTATTTATGTAAAGGTTTGCTCTCCAAAGGAGTTTTTTATCATATACGGCAATGTAGTCTTCCGGCTTTACACAGAACTTCTTTTCTTTGTCCCCTTCTTTTATACAAAACTCCAAAAGGAGGTCATCGCCAGGATAACACTTGTCATTGCTTTCAGGAGTAATTTCAATTTCTAACTGTGAATAATCAATGTTCAGCATGCCGTCTTTTCCGATATTGATTATAGCATTTTCTTTTTCAGGTTTGAAGATGTAATAACTTGCGCCATTTTCTGCTTCAAGTTTGCCTTTTACGCTGACTGTCCGGGCTATGTTTGTTATTAAAACATTAAAAACGCATGCTCTGTTATTGTAGATATTTGAGTATGTATCACGATTAGACTTTGTGCTGTCATAGTTTCTGTCATGTGCTCCGACAAAACTTAAATTACTAATTTTTTCATTCAATCGGATACCTGCTTTATTGTAAGCATTAAATTTTATCTTACCAAGACACAGAGGTTCTCCGGTATTAGGTATCCAGCGAAATTTTTCTGTGGAGGTTTGAGTTTTTTCTTTCATTTTGCCGATTGAAAGTTCTCCGGACCTGATTTCACGGTCAAAAATATCAAAATTATGATGTCTCTCATCTTTTTTGCTTTCTGAATATGTACAAAGACGGCGAACCATGCCCTTTCTTTCTGCGAGTTTCATAATATCCGACATTGTAGCTTTATAAAAGTTTCGACTTATTCTGTCATAATACACCACGGTAATATTCTTCATAAAACCGCTCTGGTCGCTGAACTCTTTAGGTCTGGCCCCTGTCACATCAGTTATGATGCAGGCATTATTAATATGATTTTTTGTGTAAACAAGAATATCACCTTTCTGCACTTTTGATAAATCGTAAACTGCAACGCTCATCGATTTTAGAATCGGCTCATTAAAATCATCATCAGAAAAAGCCCCAAAACTTTTGTCAGCATGAATACAAGAAGTCTTATTTGAAAGCCCACTTTCATTTATACACTCTTTTATAAAACTCCAGGAATTATATTTTGTGTCGGTAATCTTTTCCTGATTCAGTTTCTTTTCTGCACTGCCTGCGATATTATTTCCGTATTCGTCTTCTGTAATTGTTTTAAAACCATAGGGATCATATAAAGGTACTGCACCCTGATAATATGAACCTAAAAATGGGAAAGATTTCTCATAGCAAAGTTTTAAATAACTTCTGATATAATAATTTGAGTTAAACGGTGAAGTATAAAGATTCTGAAACAGACAACAGTTTTTTCTAAAAGGTTTTGGACTTAAAGAATATCTTTCATTTATTTCTGTCTGTAAAAGCGTATTATATAATTCACCTGCAAAAGTTCTTGCATATTCCTTTTTTCTTTCATCAGAGAGCTTGTCGTTCAGATATTTAGTAAAAAGTTCAAATACATTTTCTTTAGATGGTTTTGTAGAAGAAGAAAGAGCTTTTTCTATTGCTTCAAGATTTTTTGTATCTCGAAATTTTATTAGGTATGCATATTTTCCAAAAGAAGCATTTAAAACATAATAGCCGTCTTTATCAAATCTTAACTTTTTAAAATCATCTTTTTTTTCGCACTGATATTTTTCTGTTCCATTAAGTTTTAATTTCTTGATTCTGACTTGAGTAATGCCATTATCGTATGAAGAAACAGAACATTCGTTTTCAGATGAAATTGTTCGGTACATTTCAGAAAGTTCAGCCTTATTATTTGAATCTGCCAAACTCCATTCACCCTGATTGTTTTCTTCCGAAACTTTCCATAAATAATATGTAGAATCGTTAACGCAAAAGGCTGTAAATTTTACAGGAGTTCTTGGAAAACATAAAAACTTTCTAAAATCAACAGAGTTATCCGAACTTATAAGGATTTTGCTGAATTCTGATTCACTTATCCAGTACTGTTCCGCCATTACAGGCATAAGAACTAACACTGCTATCATCGCAGCCAGAAACTTTTTTAATTTACTCATACCGAGCCAACCCCAAAGAAGCAAAAAGTTGTGTTGTAATATATGGGGATTTTTGGGGATGGTCAAGAGGGAAAATTAATATTTTTTTCTAAAACCCACTTTTCACAATTCAATTTTTCCTATATTTTTACAACATGTTAAAAATATCCAAAAGTAAATCAGAAAAAAAACATTATTCAGAGGGATGGACTTTCATCGAAACGCTCATCGTTATGGCCATCGTTCTTGTTCTTACCGCATCCGTTGGATTTTCTGCAATCAAACAGCTTGATAAAGCACGAATTGTTACTGTAAAGAGTCAGCTAGAATCTTTTTCAATCGCATTAGACTCTTTTTATATGGATAATGGTTTTTATCCTAGTACAGATCAGGGACTTGAAGCACTTTGGCAAAAACCGACAGGCAATCCGGAACCAAAAAACTGGAACGGTCCTTACCTTTCAAAACAAATACCACAGGATCCGTGGGGAAATAATTACATCTATAACGTACCTGGAGAAAATGGACTCCCTTACGGTATCATTTCTTATGGAAAAGATGGAATGGAAGGTGGCGAAGGAAATGACCAGGATATCACAACATGGGAGTAACGGGTTTTCTCTGCTGGA
>JAFNQK010000137.1 GCA_017386165.1 Treponema sp. | reverse complement strand
GTCCTTTAAAAGATCGCCGAGCTTGTCGTAGCTGGACATTAGATTACAGTTCCGCTTGGAATGTATGCACCTTTTCGGATTACGATAATTCCATCTGCTGAATAGAACTTTCCGTGGTCGCCGTCTTCGTATTCGTTTCCGTCTACATTAATGCGGACATTATCGCCGATATGGGCGTTTTTATCGATGATTGTCTTTCTGATATTGCAGTTTCGGCCGATTCCAAGGTTTGGAACTCCCTGTTCAAGGTTTTCATTCTTTTCGTCCTTGGTTTCGTAAAAATCGGCTCCCATCATGACAACATGGTCGAGAACGGTTCCATTTTCTATGACAGAACGAAGTCCGATTACAGAATGAGTAAGGTTTGCATCGGTGATGATGCATCCTTCACTTGTAAGGGTGGATTTTATTATAGCCTTATTGATTTTTGACGGAGGAAGATTTCTCGGATGAGTGTAAATCGGTTCTTCCTCGTCATAAAAGTTAAATTCAGGATCGATATGTGTGAGTTTGATATTAGCTTCGTAAAAGCTTTTGATGGTTCCGATGTCTTCCCAGTAGCCGTCAAAGATATATGAAAAAATCTGATGAGTTTTTACTGCGTTTGGAATAATTTCCTTTCCAAAGTCCTTGGAATCGTTTCCGTTTAAGAGTTCTTCGAGAGTTTTAGCATTAAAAATGTAAATACCCATGGAAGCAAGATATTCTTTCTGGTTAATATCTTCGACATTTGTTTCTCTTAAACTTTTTGGGATTTTCCAGTCGGTTAAATCAAGGTCAATTGATGGTTTTTCTTTAAATTCCTGAATGCGTCCTGCATTGTTGATTTTCATCAGACCGTAGCGGGATGCTTCTTCTCGGGTGACAGTTGTTGCGGCAACAGAAACTTCTGCTCCTGTTTTTATGTGATGGTCAAGAAAAGCCTTTAAATCCATGTGGTAGAGCTGGTCGCCGCTTAAAATAAGGTAATGAGTCGGGTTCTGAACGGCAAAATGCTGAAAACTCTTTCTTACGCTGTCAGCGGTTCCCTGGTGAAATGAATCGTTTTCAAGAGTCTGTTCGGCAGCAAGAATTTCAACAAAACCAGAAGAGAATCGGTCAAAGTTATAGGAGTTTGTAATATGGTGGTGAAGAGAAGTTGAATTGTATTGAGTTAAAAGATAGATTTTTTTAAATCCTGAGTTAATACAATTTGAAATAGGAATATCAACGAGACGGTATTTTCCTCCAAAAGAAACAGCCGGTTTGGACCTTTCTTTGGTCAAAGGGTATAGTCTGGTTCCTTTTCCTCCACCCAAAATTAAACTTACAACTCTAATCTTCTTTTTATCTTTGGCCATACATAAAATTATAAACCATTCTCCTTAAAATTCCACCAAAACTTTTCTATATAATGCTTTGTGCCTGTTTTTGTTCTTTCATTATGAGTTATCGAAATTTCTAAACTAGATTTTTTAAATTCCGATAAATAAATTGAGCATTTTTAATGCGGTGGGAAATTAATTTTTAGGGGTACAAAATGATTCGAGGCTGGTATACCGGTGCAAGCGGAATGAATGCACAACAGAATAGACTTGATGCTATTTCTAATAACCTGGCAAATGTAGATACAGCGGGTTATAAACGAGATGTTACTGTAAGCAAGTCCTTTTCTGAACTTCTTTTGAGAAGAACAAATCTTGACGGAGTGTATAAAACTCCTGTTGGTTCGGCTGATTCTATGCCAATTATTGGAAAACTTGGACTTGGCGTAGAAACAAATGAAAACTACACAGATTTTGCACAAGGTTCATACCGGGAAACAGGTTCTAATATTGATTTTGCCTTTGGTGGTAAAGGATTTTTCGCAGTT
>JAFNQK010000136.1 GCA_017386165.1 Treponema sp. | reverse complement strand
ATATGAAATTCCGTAATAAGAATATGAAGTAGAACATTGAAAGATAACATGAGGTGTGATAAAATAAATTCATCAATATGAATGTTATATAAGTGAATGGCAAGCGAGGTATCACTCATGATTATCAGTGAAAGAATTATAAAGGTTTTGAAAGAACGCAATATGACTCAGGCGGAGTTTGCAAAGCAGGTAGGTATTTCAACCAGTACCATAAGTGAATGGAAAAAGAGAAAGACTAATCCTACTGTAGAAAAGATAATGGATATTTGTAATGTATTACAGATTACTCCAGAGCAGCTTCTAACAGGAAAAGGAATTGAGGATGAAGAGGAAATTGCAGCTGCAAGTCCTGAAAGCAAATTTACTCCTGGGGATGTTCAGATGATTGAAGATTATCATAATCTTAAGGAAGAACAGCAAAAGAGGCTTATGGCTTATATGGAGGCCTTGAAGAAGATAGAAAGTCTTGAAGACATGTAGATATAGTTCTAAGTCTAATATGCGTTTACAAATTTGAACCGAGGCTTTGTGGTCGATTTTTTCGGCCACAAAAATATTTTTGTTTTTAACGCGTAAATACATGAAGTCACAATTTGTGACTTCAAATAAGAAAATGCAAAGGAATATAGTGTTTATGGAAAATACAACAGGATTACTCACAGTTGAGTCTATTAGAAACTGTGTATATACGATACGCGGACAACAGGTGATGCTAGATTATGATTTGGCTTCAATATATGGATATGAGGTTAAAAGATTAAATGAGCAGGTTAAACGAAATATAAACAGATTCCCAGAGGATTTTATGTTTCAATTAACAATGGATGAAGTTGATTTGGTGAAGTCGCATTTTGCGACTTCATCACAAGAGAACTTGAAGTCGCAAAATGCGACTTCAAGTTGGGGCGGTAAAAGAAAACTTCCTTATGCTTTTACTGAGCAGGGAATATATATGCTTGCTACTGTTCTTAGAGGAGAATTAGCAGAGCAACAAAGTATTTTTATCATGCGAGCCTTTAAGGAAATGCGTCACTATATCCGTCAGAATCAGCAGTTTGTAACTCAGTCTGAAATGAGCATGGTTACTGCTAAGGTTTCAGAGTTATCTGTGCAAATGGCAGGAGCAATTGATCATCAGAAGAAAACGGATAAGGCAATTGAAGATATTCAGAAGAGTATTGATACCCTGAATGAAAATTTTGTTTCGGATAAGGATTTTAAGAATTTTATAATCTATAAAGGTCAGAAGTTTGAAACTGATGTGGCTTACATAGATATCTATCAGCAGGCAGCAAAATCAATTTATGTTGTTGACGATTATATGAATACAAAAACCAAAAGTATATTTATATACCCGCGTTTCCACATCTATGCAGATAGATGGATATTCTTTGGATGCACAGAAATCCAGAATGAAAGCTTTCTGCGAATTTAATGACTATGAAATCGCCGGAGAATATGAAGACGCGGGTAAGTCTGGGAAATCTATTGAGGGGCGTGTTGCTTTTAACAACATGATGGAAGATATTAAATCTGGAAAAGATGATGTCTCTTTTGTTCTTGTATTTAAGCTTTCCAGATTTGGCAGAAATGCGGCTGATGTTCTCAATTCACTTCAGATTATGCAGGATTTTGGCGTGAATTTGATCTGTGTAGACGGTATGTCTCTTGAGTAAAAAAATGTGAAGATTTGATAATGTCTGTATATTGCAAGAAGATACAGATGATATTAAAAAGATACCCAATAAAAAACTGAGTGCTTATCACACTCAGTTTTTTATATTTTCTACGATATCTTCGATAGTAAAGGAATTGTTCTCATCATAAGCATAGAAATGACCATCATAGTTATCATAACCGTAACCATAACACCATAATAGACAGTGGCTTCCAACAACAAATGAGTTCTTGTATTCGTAGAATTCTACTTCTGAATCCCAAAATGCGAAACGATGATATCCGACGATTTTATATCCATCATATTCTATAACATCTTCTCTGGTTGGAAATGCTCCAATCTCCCCTGCCCAATCAATTGCCAGCGTTAAACCAATAGGGAATGGTAATGGAAAGACTGCAAAAATGATAACTACAGCAGTTATAATTGAGAGCACTCGCTTAGCAATTTTATTTTGTACGCTATTATAAAACTTTATGAATCCCCATATAAATAATATAAAACTACTTGCAAGCCAAATGAAATTAATCCAGGCCCTGAACATTAATCCGAACTGT
>JAFNQK010000135.1 GCA_017386165.1 Treponema sp. | reverse complement strand
TTTGTTCTGGATGCTATAAACGGATGGTATAAAAATTGAGTATTAATATTGAAAACTTACCGTGGCATCCTCAAAGAAATCGGCTGGTGACGAAAAAAGCCTCAACAAACTTTGTGCAAGCTGCAAGCAGTTGTACTTTGTAATTCAAAATCTTCATTATCTTGAAAGCGGAAAATTTCTTTTGAAGAAGAATGACTTGAAAGCTGCCGTGTCGTCACAGTATCTCGGAATGCTTTGTATTCCGGAACTGCCTGATGATTATGATTTTGATAAAACTTATGAAGCAGTCGTCACCTGGTGCCAGAAGGCATTTGCCAGAATAAAATAAGGCGTACCGGCAATAGAATCACTACACTTAATTCGATTCTTTTTTCCTTATGGATTAATGATACTTGTTTTATAAAATTATGTTAAACTGTTTATATGAAAGATAAGATGCGACTTTTTTTACGATTTCTTCTGGTTACTGCCGGAGCATTAGTAATGGCAGTAAATCTTAATACCTTTGTGCATGCTGCAGGACTTTTACCTGGTGGTTTTACAGGCATAACCTTATTAATTCAAGAAGTTTTTGCAAAGTATCTGCATGTAAAAATTCCATTCGTTGTTTTCTACTGGGGGCTCAATATTGTTCCGGCCCTCATCTGTTTTCGTTATGTTGGAAAACGCTTTACGCTTCTTTCGCTCTGGGCAATTGTGGCATCGGGTCTTTTTACAGATTTTATTCCAGGTCTTAATGTAACGAATGATGTTTTGCTCTGCTGCATTTTTGGCGGAATTATAAACGGAATTGCAATCAGCCTTTGTTTACTGGCAGGAGCTACTAGTGGCGGAACAGATTTTATTTCTATCTATGTTTCTGAAAAAACTGGCCGCAGTATCTGGAATCATATTTTTATTTTTAATGTAATTATCCTTGCAATTTTTGGTCTTTTGTTTGGTTGGAACAGAGCACTTTATTCTATCATATTCCAGTTTGTAAGCACTCAAATTCTCAATACTCTTTATAAGCGTTATCAAAAATCTACCATACTGATTATATCTGACAAAACTGATGAACTGGTTCATATAATCCGGGATGTTACTGGACATGATGCAACTCTGTTTACTGGTAAGGGGTGTTATCAAGGCGCAGAACGCAATATGCTCTATACCGTGGTTTCTTCAGATGAAGAAGACAAACTTATGCGTTCCATTAAAAAGACCGACCCTACAGCCTTTATAAATATTCTTCAGACAAAAATGCTTAAAGGTAACTTTATCATGAAACGGCAGGACTGATTACATAATGAACACCTTAAAAATCCATTACCTGAGTTGTAGTGTCTTATTGTTTTGTAATTGTGCCAATAGTGGTTTATACAGTGATGTATCGTCAATCTTTGTTATTGTTGTGATTTTTCTGCCTCCGTCTTTTGAAGATGACCCGCAATGATATATTTTTTCATCAGGCATGTTGTAATCAAGAATTATGTAGCGGTCGTGAAAGATATTGTTTGCTTTTTTTATATTAATTTTCAATCCAGAATATTCTTTGCAAAAATCATCGAACTCAACTTTGTGTAGTCCATTATTTATATTATCAGTGAATATTGTGACAGAAATGTTTTGTTTAGCATGTTTGAATAGCACAAGTGTTTTTAGAGAAATGTAATTATCAATAATGGTGATGGTTTTGTTCACCAGAGTATAAATCTGCTGATAGGCCAAATCGTTTTCTACCGGCTGTCCGTTTAAGATTAGCCATCCTGGAGGAATTTCTGGCTTGCCAAGATTCAGCATGATAGGAGAAAGCTCAGACTTTCTTACCATATCACCTAGGTTGCTTACGACATTTTCAACCTTATCATCAATTTCTGTGAGTTTTTGACGGAACTCAATAATATTTTGTGCATTTTCGGCTGTTTGTAATGAAAGGCGCAGAAAGTCCCGGTGATTCAGGATTTCCTGATTTTCTATAACATAGTCTTTCATTTTCTTAAACAGGCGGACTAGCGCTTTGCTTTGTTTTGTTGCGAGTTCTCCTTTTAAGACGGTCATAAGCATGTATACACCTTGTTCGGTGAAGGCGTAAGGGAGTTTTCGTGTGCCACCCCAACTTGAAGTCGAAATTTTCGACTTCAAGTTGGGATTTTCAAGTTTTGAGGTCAAAAATTTTGACCTCAAAAAATCATTGTTCAAGGTCGAAAATTTCGACCTTGGCAGCTCCATAACTTCCTCTTTAGTTAATTGAAACATTAAATCTTCTTCATCAAATTTTTCGATATTATTTTTTACCTGTTCATTTAGTCGCTTTGTTGTATACCCATATATCTCTGCCAAATCTGAATCCAGCATAACCTGAACTCCGCGGATAACATAAATCTTATCTTTTAATTGAGTCTCCCCTAAAATCAATTCATTTTGTTCTTCCACGAACCGAACCTCACTCTTTAATAAAATCCAGATTTCCTACATAATTTAATCATGCAGAATATATCCCAAATCAACTTTGACGAAATAGACTCTTATCTAAAAACCGAATGCCACTATGAATCTCACGAAGTCTTGCTTGAAATCAAAAGTCCAACTCCAAACTATGGTTCAATAAATGAATTCATACAGCAGTCGGACGATATTCTGCAGGATAATATCCGCAAAATAATTCTTTCCAAACAGTTGGATGAAGTTGAAGTTTACAAAAAAGCCGACATAGATCGTAAACTTTTCTCCAAAATCCGAACACAGCCAGATTATCATCCGAATAAAAATACATTGCTCAAGCTTTGCCTTGCAATGAATCTTGATACAGATGAAACAGAAAGCCTTTTAAAATCAGCCGGTTATTCACTTTCAAAAAGTTTACGTT
>JAFNQK010000134.1 GCA_017386165.1 Treponema sp. | reverse complement strand
CAGTTACATCCGCCTTCCATTCCCAGGCTTGAGATGATGTTAAGGGATGCTGTTCGGAGCATCTGATATTCTTTGTCGCTGAGGGTAACTGCAGGAGCGATTACGATTGAGTCACCTGTGTGAACACCAACTGGGTCAAAGTTTTCCATTGAACATACAGTGAGAACGTTTCCGCTGTGGTCCCGGACAACTTCAAACTCGATTTCTTTCCAACCGGAAATACATTTTTCTACAAGAATCTGGTGGATTGGTGAACGGTGAAGTCCGTTGTGGGCGATTTCGTCAAATTCTTCTTCTGTGTAAGCGATACCACCACCGGTACCACCGAGAGTAAATGCAGGACGGATAATTGCTGGGAGACCGATTCCGTTTTTCATAAAGTCATAAGCATCTTCGTAAGTTGTAACAACTTTAGAAGGAATACAAGGTTCACCGATTGATTCCATTGTGTCCTTGAACATCTGGCGGTCTTCGGCCTTGTCAATTGTTTCTGGTTTAGCACCGAGAAGCTTTACATTGTGTTCCTTGAGGAATCCGCTTTTTGCAAGTTCCATACAAAGTGTAAGACCTGTCTGGCCTCCAAGAGAAGAAAGAATTGAATCCGGCTTTTCTTTTTCGATGATGCGCTGAATTGTTTCTGGAATGAGCGGTTCGATGTAAATGTGATCTGCCATTGCGTGGTCAGTCATAAGGGTTGCCGGGTTTGAGTTTACGAGTACAACTTCGAGTCCCTGTTCTTTTAGTGCCTTACAAGCCTGGCTTCCGGCATAATCAAATTCTGCTGCCTGTCCAATAATAATAGGACCTGAACCAATTACCATTACTTTGTGAATATCTTGTCTTAAAGGCATTTTATTGCTCCCTTATAAAATAATTTTCAAAAAAAATGGGAACATCACTTTGATGTCCCCATCGACAAATTCAATTTAAAAATAGTACTTCGGCAAAAAAACAAAGTAATTCAATTTTTTTAGAATATTCTTCTGCTTTCATACTGAAACAATATTCTATATAAAAATTGGGTTTTGTTCTACTAAATAATAAAAAAATTGCTTTTTTATATTTCGGGTTTATAATTGGCTTTGAAAAGTGATTGAATTTATTTCTGTAAGGAGGAAATATGTTATTTCAACTATACTCGGGAGTTGCCGGAACACAGCTTCTAGGCTGGCTTCTTGTCTTTGCAGGTCTTATTGCTCTCAACGAAATTGGTCGTAGAACAAAAGCCGGTGGAATTGCTGTATTTATGGTAATCCCAGCTCTTTTAACAGTTTATTTTATCCTTGCATACTGCGGATTGTTTGGTGGAAAAGAAAATCTAACTGTTAAATATATGAGCGGTTGGTTCCATTACTTTAAGCTTTACGCTGCCACAATTGGTTGTATTGGATTTATTATGATTAAGTACAAATGGGGCATTGGTGCAAAAGAATGGTTTAAGCCATGGCCATTTGTAATTGTTGCTGCAAATATTCTTATTGCCGTTGTTTCTGATTTTGAATCACTTGCAAAAGGTGGTATGAACGGTGGCTGGTGGGTTTCTAACGAAGGCGTATTCTTGTACGGCGGTTGGTGGAACCTCTTGAACGGTCTTGCCGGAATCATCAACATCTTCTGTATGACTGGCTGGTGGGGAATTTATTCTTCTAAGAAAAAGAATCAGGATATGCTTTGGCCGGACATGACAATCTGGTTTATTCTTGCTTACGACGTTTGGAACTTTGAATACACATACCTTAACCTTCCTACACACTCATGGTACTGTGGTCTTGCACTTCTTTTGGCTCCAACTTTTGCTGCTATGTTCTGGAATAAAGGTGGATGGATTCAGAACCGTGCATTCACACTTTCTATCTGGTGTATGTTTGCTCAGGTTGTACCAACATTCCAGCTTACAAGAACCTTTGGTGTTCTTCCATCGGTTTACGGAGGAGCTGGAGAAACATCTGCCCTTCAGATGTACGACAAAGCTATCGATTTGTTCAACCAGGGAATTACTCATGGTCCAGAAGTAGACGCCGCTATCAAGAGCTTTGGTATTACAGCTAATCCTACTGCCCAGGGTGTAGTTGCTGTTCTTTCAATCGTTATCAACGTACTCGTATTTACTGCAATTATGAAACGATCAATTGAACAGAAAAAGAACCCTTACAAAAATGAAATCTGGGTTGGAACAAAAGACTTTGAAGAAGCAATGGCTCGCGCAGAATAGTATTGCTTGCTGATAAAAAAATACACCCCTAAACTTGAACTTTATTTGTCCAACTTTAGGGGTGCACTTCATTTTAATCCTGCCGTTTTTTTACTATAAATCCTATTAAATAGCAGTTTCTTTTGTGTGCTTGATTGTAGAGCTAAAATATTCGATGGCGTCTACGCGTTCAAAACTTGTTTTGAAATCCTTGAAAAGAGAAGGATTGTTGATCAATGAAACAAAGTCGTCGAACAAGAAGCTTGTGTCGAGAGGGCCGCTGCATGCTTCCGGGTGGAACTGAACGCTGAATGCTGGGGTGTCAGTGTAAGTAAGGCCTTCGCAAGTTCCATCGTTGGTGTTTACAAAGCTTAAAACGGCTCCTTTAGGGAGGCTGTCATTATCTACAGCGTAACCGTGGTTCTGGCTTGAGATGTAAACGCGGCCGCTTGAAAGATGTTTTACCGGCTGGTTTGCACCGCGGTGTCCGTATTTGAGCTTGCTTGTTGTTGCGCCTTTTGCAAGGGCAAGCATCTGGTGTCCGAGACAGATTCCAAAAATAGGAATACCGGTCTGGCAGAGCTTTTTGATATTTTCGATGATTTCAACGTTTTCTGCAGGGTCACCAGGACCGTTGCTGAGCATGATTCCGTCTGGATTGCGTTTTAAGATTTCTTCTGCAGTTGATGTTGCAGAAACAGTTTCTACTTCGAGACCGCGTTTTAAAAGTTCTCGGCGGATGTTTGCCTTGGCACCAAAATCCCAGAGAACAACTTTCTTGCCTTTGCCGTTTTTCATGGCAACTTCTGGATCGTTGATTTTTGTTCCGTCTTTTGTTACTGGAACAAAACGGTATTCAGCACTTTCTTTGAAAACGATGTCAGCAGGTTCTTCTACACCGGTTGCGCTTCCTGTTACTGTCTTAACCGCATCTACAATCTGGTATGCCTTGATTTTTTCGAGCAAAACCTGTTTTTTGCTTTCGTCGTTGAGGGCTGTAATATTTTCAAGAGCTTCTTTGCTGTTTCCGCTGATAATCATGCCGTTCATAACACCGGCTTCGCGTAAAATCTTGGTAAGCTTGCGGGTGTCGATATCGTAAAGACCGATGATATTCTGATTCTTAAGGTAGGAATCAATTTCGCCCTGGCATCTAAAGTTTGAAGGCTCGTCACACCACTGGCGAACGATGTAACCGCGGAGATTACACTTTGAACTTTCGTAATCTTTTGGGATATCGCCGTAGTTTCCGATTAACGGGAATGTCTGTGTAACAATCTGTCCGTAATAACTTGGATCTGTAAGAGTTTCAATGTAACCGTTCATACCAGTTGTAAAAACTGTTTCACCGATTACACAGCCTTCTGCACCAAAACTGGATCCTTCAAAAACAACGCCATTTGCTAAAACTAAAAACGCTTTACTCACAATCGACTCCGTTTTTAGACAAAAAAAAAGACGCCCTTTCTTACGGATAATACACCCACAAGTTCAAGTGAACGTCGTTGTCCAAAACCGTATGAATTATAATTCGTTGGGGGCTTTTTAGTCAATGTTAGGATATGCTAAAATAGAAATATGAGTATTAACAAGAAGATTTTAAGAAGTGTAAAAACGTTGTTGGTGACTGGTCTGGTTTTTACGGGATGTGCTTCGATTCCAAAAACGGATGATCCTAATAAGTTTGTGTTTAAGGATGCCCTGGGGGAATATCACATTGCAGAAATAAATCATGATGTTCCTAAGGTTCAATATAACAAGGATTTGTTTGTAAAAAAGCATCGGAGAATGAGTTATATCGGCGATGAACGGTATACAACCCGCTTGGGAATCGATATTTCGCGGCACGAGGGCGAAATCGACTGGAAAAAAGTAAAGAATGCCGGGATTGAATTTGTAATTATGAGAATCGGCTGGCGCGGATATCAGAGCGGCATTCTTCATACCGATGAAAATTTTCACCAGAATATAAAAGGGGCTCTTGAGCATGGGCTGGATATCGGGGTTTATGTTTTTAGCCAGGCAATCAATGAAGAAGAAGCTCTGGAAGAAGCAAACCTTGTTATCAAGGAACTTGAAAATTACAAGATTACGCTGCCGGTGGTGTTTGATCCTGAAAGTGTCGGCTGGGAAGAAGCCCGTACCGATGATATCAGCGGCGAACAGTTTACCAAAAATACAATTGTTTTCTGTAACCGCATAAAAGAGGCGGGCTACGAACCAATGATTTACAGCAATCTTATCTGGGAAACAGAATTTTTTGATTTGTCTCAGTTAAAGGAATATAAAATCTGGTATGCCGACTACGAAAAGAAACCTCAGACACCATACCATTTTGATTACTGGCAGTACTGCGGCTTGAAGCTTAAGGTTCCTGGAATCAAAAGAAAGGTGGATGGCGACATTCAGCTGATTAAGGTTTCAGAATAAAAACTTAAAACTCAATTTGATAATCATTCTCATATTGACATTTTTCCTTACAAATTGTAATTTGATAACCGTTATCAATTTGTAAGGAATTTTTATGCAAAAATCCGCATACAGAACAAAACAACAGGAACTTATTTTTTCTTATCTCGAAGAAACAAAGGGGTCTCATTTTACAGCCGAAGATATTCGAGTTTATTTTGAACGAAGACAAATCACACTTGGGATTGCAACAATTTACCGTCAGCTGGAAAAACTTGTGACAGAAGGTCAGGTTCAAAAATATTATATCGATGAACATTCTGCGTCTTGTTTTGAGTATACAGGTGAAAAAGTTTCTTATGATGCGGAAAAGCACTTTCACTTAAAGTGTCAGAACTGCGGAAAACTATTCCATGTTGAATGTGAAGAACTCGCCGAAATTGCTGAGCATTTAAAATGTGAGCACGGATTTGAATTAAATCCGTTTAGAACCGTTTTTTATGGAATCTGTAAGGACTGTACTCAAGTAAAATGAAAAAGCTTTTATGTTTCTTACTGATTTTTTCAATCTTCTCAATTCTTATTTTTGAGGAAAAGAGATTATTAAATAGAAAAAAGTTTATGGATTATCTGAATAAAGGATGAAAAAATGAAATCAAAGAAAATTATTGCACTTAATTTATTGATGATTTGTCTTTCAATGACAGTTTTTGCAAAAACTAAAATTGTTACAACAATTTTCCCGGAATATGACTGGGTACGAAATATTACTGGTGAAAAAAATCCTGATGTTGAAATCACTTTTTTGATGAATAACGGGGTTGAACTTCATAGTTTTCAGCCAAGCGTAAAGGATATTGCAAAAATAGGTGACAGCGACATCTTTATTTATGTTGGCGGCGAAAGCGATGAATGGGTAGATGATGTTTTAAAGACTGCCAGAAATAAAAATCTTGTTGCTGTTAATCTGATGCAGCTTCTGGGAGATGCTCTTAGAGAAGAAGAAGTTGTTGAAGGAATGGAAGTGGCTCATCACGACGGAGAACATCATCACGAGGGCCATCACCACGGGCACGACGGAGAACATGACCACGAAGATTGCGATGAATGTGACGACGATGATGACGAAATTGAATACGACGAGCACATCTGGCTTTCTTTGAGAAATGCAAAAATCGTTTGTATAGAAATTGCAAAAGTTTTGGGCGAAAAAGATGCAAAGAATAAGGCCCTTTACACTTCTAACTGCAAGGCATATTGTGAAAAACTAGATGCCCTGGATAAAGAGTTTGCAGGGGCTGTTCAGAATTCAAAGCGAAAGACTGTTTTGTTTGCAGACAGATTTCCATTTGTTTATCTTGTAAAGGATTATGGTCTGGATTATTTTGCGGCTTTCAGCGGATGTTCTGCAGAAACAGAAGCCAGCTTTAAAACTGTTGCATTCCTTGCTTCAAAAGTAAAAGAACTGGAGCTGCCGTATGTTCTTCAGATTGAAAATAATAATTCAAAAATGGCAAATACTGTTATCAAGACGAGCAAATGCAAGGACGTAAAGGTCATGACTGTAAATTCTATGCAGTCGACTACAGCCCGCGAAATAAAAGAAGGGCAGAATTATCTTGATATAATGAAGGCAAATCTAGAAATAATAAAAAAAGCGATTAATTAGTCAAAAAAAATTGCCTACCAGTCGCATTTAGTTTGTGACTGGTTTTTTTATCGAAAAATCTTGTTTTAATAAAGTAAAAGTATTATTGTTAGCAGAGTACAACGAGTGTTAGCATTTGCTTATAATTAGTGGAGAATTATGAAGACTCTAAAAGATATCAGAATCGGAAAAACTGTTAGGGTAGTTAAGGTTGAAGGAGAGGGTGCAATCAAGCGTCGCATTATGGATATGGGCGTTACAAAAGGAACAGAAGTTTATGTGCGCAAGGTAGCCCCTCTTGGTGATCCGATAGAAGTAAAACTCCGCGGTTATGAATTAACACTCAGAAAACAGGATGCAGAAATGATTCAGGTGGAGGATTTGTAAGAATGGATATTAAGATTGCTCTTGCAGGTAATCCTAATGCAGGAAAAACAACTCTCTTTAATGCATTAACTGGTTCAAATCAGTATGTGGGAAACTGGCCTGGTGTTACTGTTGAAAAAAAAGAAGGAAAACTTAAAAAGCACGACGGTGTAATTATTACTGACCTTCCAGGGATTTATTCTCTTTCTCCATATACAATGGAAGAAGTTGTTTCCCGAAACTATCTTGTAAATGAACGACCAGATGCAATTTTAAATATCGTTGATGCCACAAATCTTGAACGCAATCTTTATCTTACAACTCAGCTTCTTGAACTTGGAATTCCGGTTGTTATCGCACTCAACATGATGGATTTGTTCCGAAAGAACGGGGACAAAATCAATATTGAAGAATTATCACATCAGCTTGGATGCAAAATCATTGAGATTTCTGCGTTAAAAGGTGAAGGAATTTTTGAAGCCGCAGAAGAAGCCATAAAGGCTTCTCATGGAACCAAGATTATTCCAAAGCATTTGTTTTCCGGTCCGGTAGAACATGCTCTTGCCCATGTAGAGGAGGCAGTTGTTCATTCTCTCCCGGAAGAACAGCAGCGTTGGTATGCAATCAAAATCTTTGAGCGTGACGAAAAAGTTTACGAAAAACTTAATATAGATAAGTCTGTTCTTGAGCATATTGAATGTGATATCAAAGCCGCAGAAGAAGAACTTGATGATGAATCAGACAGTATCATCATTAATGAGCGTTATGTTTATATTACAAAGATTCTTTCAAATTGTTATAAGCGGCATGATTCAAGCAAATTGTCCGTATCAGAAAAAATTGACCGCATTGTAACAAACCGCTGGCTGGGGTTGCCGGTTTTTGCACTGATTATGTTTCTTGTGTACTGGACCAGTATGGTTGGAATTGGGGCAAAGGCTTCGGAATGGGCTAACAACGGTCTCTTTGGAGATGGTTGGAATCTGTTTGGATCAAAAATCTGGGTTCCGGGAATCCCTACAATTATAGAAGCGGGACTCGATAAAATCGGCTGCGCACTATGGCTCAAAGGTCTCATTCTCGACGGAATTGTTTCAGGGGTTGGTTCGGTTCTGGGCTTTGTTCCTCAGCTTTTGATTCTGTTCTTTTTGCTGGGCTTTCTTGAATCCTGCGGTTATATGTCCCGCATTGCTTTTGTTCTGGACAAGTTATTCAGAAGATTCGGCTTGTCTGGAAAGTCTTTTATTCCGATTTTAGTTGGAACCGGATGTGGTGTACCGGGAATTATGGCAAGCCGCACAATTGAAAATGAAAAAGACCGCCGGATGACGGTAATTACTACAACTTTTATTCCTTGTGGAGCAAAAGTTCCTGTAATCGCGATGATTGCAAGTGCTGTTTTTGGTGGTGCTGCCTGGGTTGCTACAAGTGCATATCTAATCGGAATGTTTGCAATTATTCTTTCCGGCCTGATGCTTAAGAAATCAAAAATGTTTGCAGGTGAAGAATCTCCTTTTGTGATGGAGCTTCCAGCATATCATTTGCCACCGTTTACAAGTCTTTTGCGTTCTATGTGGGACCGCGGATGGTCCTTTATCAAAAAGGCCGGAACAATTATTCTTTTATCTACAATTTTGATTTGGTTTTTGACATATTTTGGATGGGCACAGGACGGCTTTAGAATGCTCACAGAGGATGAACTGGACTGCTCGATTCTTGCTAAAATCGGAACTCTGATTGCCTGGATTTTTGCTCCTCTTGGCTGGGGAACCTGGCAGGCTGCAGTTTCCTGTATTACAGGCCTTGTTGCAAAAGAAAATATCGTTGGAACTATGGGAATCTTGTACGGTACCGGTGAAGCAAGTGCTTTTCAGACTCTTGGACAGGTGTTCAACGGGGTATCAGGATTTTCTTTCCTTGTATTCAACCTCTTGTGTGCTCCTTGTGTAGCCGCAATCGCTGCAATTAAACGAGAAATGAACAGCCGTAAATGGACCTGGTTTGCAATTGGCTATCAGTGCGGTTTCGCCTATGCCGTTGCCCTGATGATAAATCAATTTGGAAATATGTTTGCCGGACATCCAAATCCGGTTGGACTTGTTTTCTCTTTTGCAATTTTAGCCGGAATGATTTATATGGCATTTATTAAAAAGCCGGAGGTAAAGTGATATGGGAACTATTGTAGTTGCGTCAATTCTTTTTGTAATCGTTGCTTTGATTATTGTTAGACTTGTTCAGAATAAAAAGAAAGGAAAATCTTCGTGCGGATGTAAATGCAGTGCCTGCGCTTGCGCAGGTAGTTGTCATAAGAAAGAAAAGAAGCTCTAATAAATCAATTCTTCGAAAAAAAATTGGCTCCCGGTGGTGGGAGCCTTTTTTCTTATGCGAAAAGTTCAGTCTTCTTAAGCCATTCTGCTACGGCGGTAGCTTCTTTATCTAAAGCGCGGTCGTCTTCTACAAAGGCGCTCATCTTGCGTACTTCTGCATGAACCTGCTTTGTGAATGGAGCAAAGTCCTCGATTCCGGCAAGGTCAACTGCTTGCATTGCAGCAAGAAGGTGAGTTGCAAACTGGAGATATACAAGATCAATCTGTTCTGCGAGTTTGCGTGCAGAAATTGTCCCCATACTAACTTTATCCTGGTTGAGGGCTTCTGTTGGTGCAGAAGTTAAAGATACTGGGAAACAGAAAGTTGCTACTTCACCGCGGATAGCACTGATTGTAATCTGGGCTG
>JAFNQK010000133.1 GCA_017386165.1 Treponema sp. | reverse complement strand
GTTATACGCACAGCCCACTGGGCTGGAAGATGACAAACTTAAGAGTAAAATAGGGAGGATAGTGTCATACTGAACTTGATTCAGTATCTCATGAGAAAGAAAAAATGTATTTTGAGAGTTTATGTAAAGAACTTAGTGCATTAAAGGAAATAGAAGGCATAGCTTTAGGTGGTTCAAGAGCTGGAGAATCTTTTGATCAGAACTCAGATTATGATTTATATTTATATGTAAGTTCAGTACCTTCAGAAGCTATAAGAAAATCAATTCTGCAAAAGTATTGTTCTTATATGGAAATCGGGAATTCATTCTGGGAACTGGAAGATGATTGTACACTTAAAAATGGAATTGATATTGATATTTTATATCGTGATATTAAAACTTTTGAGCAAGGTATTGAAGATGTAGTCGTTCATGCAAACAGTCATAATGGTTATACAACTTGTATGTGGCATAATCTTTTAAACTGCAAAATCCTGCTTGATAAAACTGGTGAACTTACACAATTAAAAGAAAAGTATAATATTCCATATCCCGCTCAACTGAAAAAGAACATTATTGATAGAAATATGAGACTCCTCCATGGATTTTTACCATCATACGAAGGTCAGATTAATAAAGCTTTGAAGCGCGGAGATAAGGTTGCCGTGAATCATAGAATAGCAGCTTTTATGGAATCTTACTTTGATGTTATTTTTGCCCTTAATGAAATGACACATCCTGGAGAAAAAAGAGAGGTCTTATTTGCAAAAAAAGGGGCAAAAAAACTTCCAGTAAATTTTGAAGAGAATATTGACAGTTTATTCAGCAGTATTTTTGACGATTCCAAAAAAGAAAATGTACCAAAACTTCTTGCTGATATTGTAGAAAATATCTCCTGTATTATTTGCAGTGTGAACGTATAACAAGCATTTCAAAACCGACTTCGGGTCAAGCCCTCGCGGTTTAACTGCATGTTACACGGACGCCCGCACTGGGGCGCTTGTGGAGAAAAGATGTTTAAAACAGAAGATTATGGAAAATTCCTTCAAAAAAATATCCACGATGAAGAAATTATCGGAATTTTTCAAGCAACAGAAACGATGTCTATGACACCCCAAATTTATTTCATTGGAGTAACAGACAAGAATTTTTACTTTGTAGATTCAAATAAAAGCATTTCAAAAATCCCCTGGGAACAAATTTTTGAAATTAAAGTAAAAGGAGGAAAACACAATGAAAAAATCAATCATATTGCTGTCAGTTCTCGCGCTCGGCTTTGCCGCCAACGCGCAGGTGTATGAGCGCACACCGCGAAAGTATGACTTTGAGCTGTCGGACATCGCGCGTCGGATTACGCCCGTGCTGTCGTTCAACGCTAATATGCACGCGGACGGCTGGATTTGGAAGGAGGGACGAAGCTCCGCCCTCGTGGAAAAAGGAAAGCCCACCGATTTCTACGAGATAAACAAAATCAACGATGAAGATGGTGAAGGTGCGAATGCGCGTACGGCGTGGGTTGAGGGCGTTCAGGGCGACGGAATCGGCGAATGGGTGATGATTCCCGTTGGTACGAATGACTCAGATACAAGATGGCATTTCAGCGGTAATGGGGAAGGCGGAAATCTCAAGGTCTGTCTTTCTGTGGAGAACGGATATCAGCAGAGCAAGGATTTGTACCTCAAGAACAACCGCGTCAAAGAGGCGAAGATAAGCATTTACGCAGCCGCTTTCAGTGCAGGGCAGGACGACGCTTATCTGCTCTGGAATCCCGACTGCATTCACGAGGAAGTCATCACGCTTTGCAACGAGATTGCCCCGGAGCCGTTTTATTTCAACTCCAGCTACAAAGAGTTTTTTATGTCGCTCCCAGAAAAATACAGCACGGAGCATATCCAGCTCTTCTTGCGCCTTGAGATTATGAGCGTCTACAAAGGCACAAAATATAGCGACACCTGCATTTCAAATATGAGTGCTATGGTGTATTGGATGGACGAGGGTACTGGGTGGGTGACCGAGGGGTGATTGGCGGTCGGCTACTTAACATATTCCCAATAAATTAAACAAAAAAAATCAGGTCAAGCCTGATTTTTTTATGTTCTTTTGAAAATGTTGACAATTTCAAAATATCACCTTATTATATTATTATGAAGTTCAAAGTAGAAAAATTGCCACAAGCAGAAGCGGAGATAAAAGACTTGGAGGAATCTCAGCAGAAACTGCTAAGCGATGAATATTCAAAGATTGAGACTCAAGGTATCGAATTTGTCCGGGTAAAACCGATTCAGAAAGATATCTTTGAGATTAAATCAAATGAACTTCGCTCGCTTTTCAAATATAATGCCGGGAAAATTATTGTGGTTGGAGTTGTGTTTGTAAAGAAAACTCAGAAGACTCCAAAAGATAAGATAAAACTCGCAAAGCAAAGATTAAAGGAGGTCTGATATGGATTATGTTTTTGTAAAAGATTCGGAAGGCTATGTTTTCAAGAAATTAGAATCAGAAATTTCTCCTGACGAAAAAATCATCTCTGAAAAAGAGTACATGAAAGTATCTGGTCTTACTTCTTATGAAAAGAAATTCGGACATGGTGGAGCAAGAGAAAATGCCGGAAGAAAACAAAAATTTGGTTCACCATTAAAATTTCAGATTCGCGTAACAAAAGAAGAAAAAGATTTTCTTACATATGCAAGAGAACATAATATAAATTATTCTGCTCTGATGCAGATGTAAAATATCACATAACAAGAAGTTCAAAGCCGACACAGGCACAAGGCCTGTGCGGTTTAACTCGTTGTTATGCGGACGCCCAAACAGTGGCACAAGTTTCTGTATCACCTGCCGAAAACGGAAGATGATGCACCTAAAATTGCTGGCAAGAGAATAATGCGTTAGTGATTGTAGCACCTGGGGAGCGGATAAAAGGGAGATTTATCGTGTTCACGATTTGTACGGGAAAAGAAGAAATTAACTCTCAAAAAAATTCAATTTCGGGAATTTCAGAGAAAATCGGTCTGGAAAAAAGGCTCTCTGATGATTTCGACAAAGTTATTACTGGTGAAATGCAGGGTAACAAAGAAGATTTTATCGGCGTGATTGATTTTGACTTGCTTGATTGTTTTCGAGAAGAAGAAAAAATCATCATTTGTGGCAAAAGTTTCAAACGGATGTTTTTTCCAAAATGCAAAATTTTTCTAAGAGAAAATGGAACATTAATTTGCAAAAAAGGAATCTGCGTGAGTATTCTTACATTGTTATTTTTTGTCGGTATGTTCGCTAAAATTGCTTCCCTGTTATTTGCATTTCATGATTTTCGTATTTCTGCCACGATTTATGCAATATTAGCAGTTATGATTTTTCTTTTTTTCTATAATTTCAAAAAATCTAAAGAAGAAATGAACGAAATCGATATGCTTTTGATGAAAGTAATAGAATAGACTACTAAAGCGTTAGAAAGATCTTATAAATCAAAAGAAACATGACGGAATTTCTTTCTGCCCTAAAAAATATAGGAAAAGGTTATCAGACTCAGATAAATAATATTCTTAGACAGGCTGTATTTGGGTAAGTAAAATCACATATATTACTATCATTATCAAGCTTAATTTGCTATTATAAAAAATATATGACTAAAACAGAAGATGAATATAAAGACAAGTTAAAGTTTGCTTCATCATTGTAGGAGAAAGAAAAAATGAAGAAAATATCAAACATAATACTTTCATTCTGCATTTTTACAATATCTTTTATTGGTTGTAAAACAATTTCAATGAAAGACAATGCAAACAAAAAAAGTGATAATATTGAAAAAGCAAAAACTCTCAAAGAATTTTTAAAAAAAGATGAAATCAATCTAAATTGGCTCATTGGTACTTGGGAAAATGACAGTAGTATTATTTATATTCGCAGTGATGGTACTTTCCGTCACTGCTTTAAGGAAAGTGAAGGCTTTAATGGTAAATGGTCACTTCTTGATGATGGAACTTTGTACATTTCAGATTGCCAGATATATGACGAAGAGCCATGGGTTCAAAAATATAAAGTAAAAGTTTGCATGCAAAATAGACTTACTTTAATTGGCGAAAATGGTTTTGTCTATGATTTGCATCCTTTAAAATCACATTAGAAAATAATAAAGAAATATCTTTGCACAGCATCCAAGCCTTTCTCTCGTTTACAAAGCTTCCCCGGAACAGTATAATTGTAATTATGTAGGCATCCGCACAGGGGAGCTTTCAAAGGAGAAAAAATGATAAAAGAAATAAGCAAAAGCAATCTGCCAGAATGTGTAAAAGTCATAAAGGAAAGCTTTATGACAATTGCCAATCAGTTTGGATTTACCATCGAAAACGCCCCAAGATTCACTGCCTTTGCCACAACAGAAGAGCGGCTCTTAAATCAAATGGACAAGGAACAAAGACTCATGTTTGGCTATTTCAATCCAGACGGAAAGATAATCGGATATTATTCCCTTTTGCTGCAAGAAAAAGGTGAATGTGAGTTGAACAATCTTTGCGTTCTTCCTGAATATCGTCATAAGAAAATCGGCCATGAGTTGCTTAAAGACGCTTATGCACAGGCTCAATCTCATAAATGCAATAAAATCAACATTGGAATTGTGGAAGAAAATACCCTTCTCCGAAAGTGGTATGAAAATGAAGGCTTCGTTCATGTTGGAACAAAGAAATTTGATTTCTTCCCCTTTACATGCGGGTATATGGAAAAAGAATTGGATAATTAGCTTAAGAATAATTCACTGTTAAAAATGCCTAGCTGAATGCCTGGAGGAAAATAAATGAAAAGATTTTTTTTAATCATGCTTATGATTTGCATAACTGGAATCGCTTCTGTTTTTGCAGCTTCAATACACCAGATAACACTTGGAGAAGAAGGGGAATCTTTTCTTTTCTTTAACGACAGTGAACTTTATCTTATGCTGCCTTATGAAAAGAAAATGATGAAGCTGGACAGAAAACTTCTTGCCTACGACAAAGACGGATTTTTAAAGCTCACTTTTAACGGACGCCAGGCACTTATTATTGACGGCCAAGGAGTCAAGCAGCTTTTTGCTAATTTCCGTTCTGACGGAAAAAACAAATATGACCGTTATTCCAATTCTGAAGATTCAGCAGGCGACGGTACTCCTTTCCATAGCTATAATGTAAAATCAATTTCCGCCTCTTCCAGTTTAAAAGAAGAGCAATACGGACAAGATGTAGTTTACGCTCCCATCAATCTTTTTAGGGCATTTGAAATTGGTTGCCGTTGTCACCCTTATTGGTGGAACTATTCTCATATTCCATGGGTTGAAGGAGCTAAAGGATATGGCATAAACGAAACAATTTCTGTTGAATTCAAGAATCAGATTTATGGATTTTCAATTCTCAACGGCTATGCAGATATTCAAAACATGAAACTCTTTAAGGAAAACAGCCGCGTAAAAAAGCTTAAGGTAGAAGACCTTACAAACAAACTGGAATACACTATGAATTTTGAAGACAAAGTTTACTTCAATTACCTTGAGCTTTCAAAGCCGTCAAAATCAATAAAGCTTACAATTCTTGATGTTTATAAAGGAACAAAATATCAGGACACCTGCATCTCTGCATTGATAGAAAATACTAGAGCTCCTTCAAAGGATGACCGTGAAGATGACTGGGAAACAAAAGATTTTGAAGACTATAAAGCCCTCTGTTCCTATTCAGATGACACCTCTCTTTTTAAAAAATATTTTGAATATGTTTCCCAACCTTCAGGCAACTCTTCAATTTACGAAAAAACGGAAACTGTAAAAAAGACAAAAAATCTTTTTAATAAAGATTTCTATCGGATAGATGATTATGAGAAAATCTATGTATCAGAAGATACAGACAGCCGCTATGCAACCCTTTCTCTTGCGCTTGGCTCAAATAAATACGACTCACAGAATGTAGATATGTATATTGACGAATATGGCTACAAGCATCTAAAGCTTTTTGGCAAAAACAAGAAGCTTGAACATCATTTTACCATTATTGATACCCATACAGCCAAAGTAAGTGAAGATAAAAGCGAATGGTTGTCCGAACCAAATTTATTCCGCTATTCATTCTTTGAACACAATTCTGAATTCCTAAAAGATGACAAAAAAGCCGTTCAGAAATATTTTTCATTCCCTTCTAACAAACACGACAATGGCTATAATATAAAAACATACAATGCTTCATCATACCTAAAAGATGGCAAAACTTCTTATGCACCAGAAAATACCGCCAGAATCTATGCCATGCCTCTACTTTACAAACAGGTAAAGTTATGGAGCAATCAGATAAAGCCGTGGGCGGAAGGAAAAAAAGGAGACGGCATTGGTGAAACATTTGAGTTTGATATGTCTTCTTCTGCCAGGTTTCCTCGGGATGTCCGCATACTTAATGGATATGTCGATCCACTAAAACCGCATCTTTTCAAAGAAAACAACCGCATCAAAAAAGCCCTTCTCCAAACAGACACAGGCATTAAAAAGGAATTTGAATTCAGAGATGAAGTTGAATTCACCCAGATTATTCTTCCTGAAGATGTAAAGCATGTAAAACTTACAATCCTTGAAGTTTATAAGGGAACAAAATATCAGGACACTTGCATAACATCAGTAGAAGTTCTCGAAAAAGCAAGCGAGAAATAAAAGAATTATAT
>JAFNQK010000132.1 GCA_017386165.1 Treponema sp. | reverse complement strand
GAGGTAACAAAAGAATTGCGGTTAAATTAAATAGCTTTTTTTGTGACTCCTATAGATTTTACGATGGAAAGATTCATGAAAAAATATCTATTCACTTCTTAAACATCAGTTACCTTCCTTGCAGAACCATCAACTGCTGACTCTGCAAGGATGTCAAATCAGCAGATGAATTATCTGCAATCCCATCAAAAGTTTCATCCCTTAAAATTTTAAAATATTTTTTTCTCCCTATTACGATTTGATAGTGCATGTGTTGTAATATTCTGGGTGTGAATATTACTGATAGAACATGGTTTACAATTTGAAATCATAAGGAAGTGCGAATATGGGAGTGAAGATTAATTCAAAAGAACTTGTTGCGGTTTTGGAGGCGATGCCTTGTGAACAGAATCTTATGCTTGTTGGAAAGCATGGTATTGGAAAGTCTCAGATTCTTTCGAGATATTTTGAGTCTAAGGGTCAGAAGGTTGTTACGCTTTTTCTTGGGCAGATGAGCGATCCCGGTGACCTCATAGGACTTCCGCATTTTGATGAGTCAACTGGAAAAACTGAGTTCATGCCGCCTTATTGGTTCCCGACGGACGGTAAGCCAATCGTTCTGTTCTTGGATGAACTCAACAGGGCAAGACCGGAAGTTTTACAGACAATAATGGATTTGACTTTGAACAGAAAACTTGCGGGGAAAAATCTGCCGGAAGGTAGCAGGATAATCAGTGCAGTAAATGACGGTGAAGAATATCAGCTTACGGATTTGGATCCCGCGTTGGTCAGCAGATTCAATATCTATGAATTTCTTCCTTCGGTTCAGGAATGGCTTTTGTGGGCGGATAAAAATAAAATTGATGCGCGCGTTATTGATTTCATTTCTGAAAATCCCGATATGCTTGACGGAAAGAATTTTACAAGAGAAGATCAGGGGCTTGAAAAAACACCGGACCGCCGTGCTTGGGAAAGGGTTTCCGATATTTTGAAGGAAAATGAGATAAGTCCATTTTTGAAAAACATCATTGCGGGAATTGTCGGTATGCCAGCCGCTGCGAAATTTTTTGCATTCCTTTCCCAGAAGCGTCTTCTTGGAGCTAAGGAAATATTGCTCGGCTCGTTTGCAAAGACCAAGGCTTCCATGAAAAATTACACTACGCCGGATATTGCTTCGATAAATGAATCGCTTTTCCGTTTTATTGAAACTGAAAGTTATGAAAAATCAGATGCAAAAAAAATAAGTGAAAATCTTTCGTCATATTTTGATTATCTTGTTTCAGAAAATCTTCGTGAAGCACAGGCTCATTTTGTAAATCTGTTTTCTTCATCAGCGTATCCGAATGCGCTTGTGTTTCTTGTTTCAAATTGCAGTGCCTTGTATAAAAAAATGACGGAGTTCATAAAATCGATATGAGTGATTCTATTGAAAAGAATATCGAGGAGCGTATTTCTAAGGTAAGCGAGAGGTGGTTTTTGACGGATCCTCTTTTGTTCTCTGTTTACTGTACGCACAGAATTGTTCCTAATGTAAAGCTTAATGTTCCGTTCAGGACTGGGCAAGGCCGGGTGGAATTTTCTCCTGACCTGTTGCAGGAAATGAATGATTGTGAAATGGAAGAGCTGCTCCGCATTGAAATGTTTAGGATTCTTTTGAAGCATCCTTATCAAAGACAGCCGTCTTGTGCAAACCGGAAAGTGCTTGCGCAGGCGAGTAATGTTACGATAGATGATGTCTATCAGATTCAGCCGGTTGTAAAAAAATACTTGAAAGGATTGGATTATAATCTTCCCCATGGCCTTTGCTTTGAAGAATACTATTCCCTGATTTATGAAATTCTGACTCATGCAAATCCAAATTCTTTTTGCGGTACGAGCATTATGCCTGCAGAAGAAGCCTTGAATCCTGATGGCGAAGATACGCTTGATGATGAAGATGTGCATGGTGATGAAGAATTGGAAAATGAAAGTAATTGTCCTGGGAACAAAAATCAAAACAAAACGCAGGGAAATGGAACTGACGGGGCTGATGGTGACGGTGGAGCTGACGGAAATGAAGGAGTTAATGGGGCTAAAGGGACAGGAAGTACTGATGGAAATCTGGACTTAAATTCTGAACTGCAGTCAGGGACAGATGACATGGATGCACAAATCTCTGAACTTTGGGAAGAAGATGATGAGATGTGCTGCGATGTGAATAATTTGATTGAAATTGCGCAGTCGTCTGATTCGTGGGGGAGCATTGGCGAAAGTTTTCAGTCGCTTATCAAGGCAAGCTTAAAGATACAGATGGATTACAGAAAAATGCTTTCTGCTTTTAGAACTTCTGTTATTTCAAGCAAGCGTTGTTTGACAAGAATGCGGCCCAACCGGAGATTTGGTTTTGATGCGATGGGATGCCGTTATGAACTTGCGACAAATCTTCTGATTGCGGTTGATGTAAGCTGTTCTGTAACGGATAAATCGCTTTCACATTTCTTTTCTATTATTAATCGATTCTTCAAATACGGAATTGAAAAAATAGATGTGATTCAGTTTGATGCAGAATTAAAATCTGATAAGCCAGTATCTTTTAAAAAAGCTAAAAATGAAATAAAAGTGATGGGGAGGGGTGGAACAAGTTTTCAACCTGCGGCAGATTATTATTCTTCGCATCCTAAATATGACGGCTTGATTTATTTTACTGACGGATATGCACCTCCTCCAGTATTTAATACGAAGCGACCGATAGACGTGCTTTGGGTTTTGTGCGGAAGTGAAGAATACGAGAGAAACCATGAATGGATAAAGGCAATCAAACGTAACCGAGTGACTTATATTCCGAGCGTGGAGGTAAGAATATGAAAGGCGAATGGGAATACATATCAGAATTCTGGGCAAAAAAGTTAAAGGGATACGAAAAAGAATTTGCCCTTCGAAATAAAACGGACGTAAAAACCGATTCTGACATGGACATGCATTTTATTTTTGATGAACTGAAGAAAAAGTATGGTGAAGATAAAGTAGACGGAAAACGGGAAGTTTATACTACCAAGAAAAAGACAAATATTGTTTGGAGTATAAGTCTTGCAATACAAAAAGGAAATAGTAAAGAGATATGGGTAGGCCTTTCTAATTCAAGGATAACTCAAAATCATCCGTCAACTTTTTTGCTGTACATTGTAAGCAGCGATTATATTTTGTTCCATTCCAACAATAGAAATGAAGTGCTTTCTCTGATTGACAGAATATATGACGATTACGAACGGAATATGGAAGAGCTTGATGCTTTATTGGTGGAGGTAAAGAAAGAACAGAAAGTTCATGAAATTGCCCAGACAAGCATACGGACGATTGTTCCTACAATTATGGCGAAGACAAATCATGAATGGAATTTGCTGGAAGAAGATGCACGTTCCGTTTTGCAGATAAAGCTGAAGCACGGAAAAATGATGGAAATATCTTTGGGACACAAATCTTTTAGCGATAAAATCCCTGAGATGCTGAAAGTAATCGAGCAGATAGAAAATCTTCTTGAAACAATTCCTTATCCTGTGGACATTAAAAACTGTGGAAGAAAAATCCGGTGGGAGAAGAATGGAAGTGTTTAAGTTGCGGTATGTGGAATGTGTGGTATAATGGGAGGATAAAGGAATATGGGTATGAGTGAATTGATCTATTCTGTTAAAGAGATTTTTACTGACTATTTGGAGAAAGGGAATTATGAGTGTTTTAATATTCCTGATTACCAGCGCGGGTACAAATGGAATGCAAGCGATGCAACCAAGCTTCTTGATGATTTAAAGAAGTTTGAAGAATCTAATCCCAAAGATAGTGATTTTTACTGTTTGCAGAATATTACGCTTGTGCCAAATAAGGATGGTAAATACCTTAATGTTGTTGATGGACAGCAGCGTCTTACGACGCTTTATATTCTGCTTTCGTACTATAAGAATTGTAAAAGTAGCGAAGTGG
>JAFNQK010000131.1 GCA_017386165.1 Treponema sp. | reverse complement strand
GGTGACAATCCGTTTGCGGGAATGGAAGATTTTTCAACTGAAGGAGAGGCATCTGCGAGCGATGATCCGTTTGCGGGATTAGGCGATGCTCCTGCTGCTGAAGAAAGTGCCCCTTCCGGTGACGATTCTTTCACTGGACTCGGTGATACTCCAGTGGCTGAAGAGGCTTCTGCTGGTGATGACCCATTTGCGGGATTAGCTGATACTGCTAGCGAAGGAGATTCCTCTGCGGCTGATGATCCATTTGCTGGGCTTGATGACACTGCCATCGGTGGAGACGCTGCTGCATCTGATGATCCTCTTGCAGGTTTTGACGACACTCCAGTGGCAGATGAAACTGCTTCTAGTGATGATCCTTTAGCCGGTCTTGATGACACTGCTTTTGCATCGGATACTGCTTCTGGCGATGATCCGTTTGCGGGTCTCGGTGATACTGCTATTGGTGGAGACACAACTGCTGCTGACGATACATTTGTCGGCCTTGATGATACTGCAACTGATGAAGACACATCAGCTAGCGATACTCCTTCTTCCGACGACCCTTTTGCTGGAATGGATGATTTGTCTTTGTCGGATCCAACAGTTTCTGATGATACATTTGCAACTGGCGACGGACTTCCTGATTTTGGTGATACAACAGACGAAAATACAACCGGAACTGATGATATGTCTTTTGATATTCCGGATGACAGTACATTTGTAGAAGAGCCTGCCGTTTCTGACGATATAGCTGTTTCCGATGATACTGTAGTTTCTGACGATATAGCTGTTTCTGATGATACAGTAGTTTCTGACGATACTGTGATGGCTGATGATTTCTCTGAAGGAGACGATTTTACTGCCGCAGAAAATACAGAAATCCCAGAAGAAAAAGATTCTAACGCAGGAGCTGTTGCTGCCGGTGTTGTAGCGGGAGCTGCTGTAGCAGGACTTGGAACAGCCGCTTATTTGAACAGCAAAAAGAACTCTGATGAAACAATCGCTGACGAAACTGTTGCTTCTGATTCAAACGACGATATTTTTGCTGATACTTCTTCTTTTGACGAACCTGCAGCTGACACAACTGTTGCAGACGGTTCAGCTTCTAATGATGACTTTGGCAACTTTGATTTACCAGACTTTGGTTCTGATGAAACTGTTGCTTCTGAATCAACTGGAATTACCGATGATGATTTGTTCAGCGACAATCTTGTAAAAGACAATACTCCTTCAAACGGAATTAACTTTAACGGTCTTTATGACAAGGAAACAGAACAGGGACTTTCTGGCGATTCTACTTCTGAAAAGGTTGATGAAGAAATCAAGAAAAAGACAAAGGCTCCTGTTATTATCTGCGTAGTCTGTGCGATTATCTGTCTCTTGGCAACTGCAGCAGTTCTGTTCCTTATTCCTTCTAAATATAATTTGATTTCAAAGAATAAGACAAAGACTGAAAAAGAACCTGCTGTTGTAGAAAAACAAGAAGAAAAAGTTTCTCCGATTGTAGAAGCAAAAGAAGACGAGATTGTTGTTGTTTCAGAACCGGAAAAAGTTATTCCTGAGCCACCAAAGCCAGCAGAAACAAAACCAAAGAATATTACTTACAAAATCAAATGGGGTGATACTCTCTGGGATATTGCAGATGCATATTACAAGAATCCATGGAAGTACAAATACATTGCCCGCTATAATGGAATCAAAAATCCTGATCACATTATCAGTGGAACAACAATTGTAATTCCTGCTCAATAATGAAAACTTTTTAATTTTATGTTATCATAAGGGCTGATGATAAGATTATATCTTGTTATCAGCCTTATTTTTTTACGGAAAATTTCACTTAAATTTATGAAGAAGTTTATTTCAACTGTTTTACTTGTTTTATCTGGCTTATGTTTTTGCTCTTGTATTCACGATCCTGATTCAGATTATTATGCGGGACTTATTAAAATACAGGAGGGCAGGCCGGATGTTGCAATGCGTCTTTTTCGGCAGTCTGCCAGAAACGGTTCAAAGTATGTTGCCCGCCGAAGTTATGAAGAATTAACAAATCTCGGAAATATAAGTGACCGACTCAACGCCTGCCAGGATCTGGTTGAAAAATATGACGACGATGATGCACGTTTGATTGCGGCTAAGCAATATTTTTCTAACAACGAAGAAACAAAACTTTTAAACCTTACCACAAATCTTGATTATAAAACCTGTTCAAATCAGCTTGCGGCTTTGAGATTCAAGGTACTTTACAACTTGAACGATGTGCGGTTCTTTAATGAGATTTATGACTGGTATGTGCAAAGGCCTCTTTCACAAAGTCATTTTGAAATCTATAAGATGATTGACTGGGAAAAAATTCCAGAGATGTTTGTGCAGAAAGAATCGATTATTTCTTTCAGGATGGCAGTGTACAGAAGAAGCTTTACCACGGCCTATGAAAAAATCGGCACTCTTGAAGATTTTCCTCTCTGTCAGCAGATGATCAGCGATTATGGAAAGACCTGTCTCTACGGTAGCCCAAATTATCTTCTTGATGCACAGAAAATGGAGAAAATGATTCCTTCTGTTAAGGGAAAAGAAGAAGAATTTTATGTAAACTTTTATGTTGCCCGACTTTACGAAAAGGCCGAAAACTATTTTACTCTGGTAGAAAAGCATTATCTGGATGCAATGGAAGTTACCCGCAAAGAAGAAAACTATGACAACGCCCTCTGGTATCTTTTGAATTACAGTTTAAAGAGGTCCAGTGACAAAGCGATTCAATATATCAAGGATTACTGTAAAAAATGGCATAATCCGGATTATTTTTCTGATTTGTTCAATACGCTTTCTCCGATTATGCTCAGTGAAGGCAAGTGGAACGAGTTTTACGATTTGTATCAGGCGGTGGATGGTTATGCAAGCGACGAGGTAGTTGCCAAGTTTGCTTATATCTATGGAAGACTTGTTCAGGAGGGGTTTGCCCTACAGTCCATTGATGATACCCATAAGTCTGATGCAGATGCCGCTTTTACCCGGGCCCTTACCAGCGGAACAGATGTTTATTATAAAGTGATGGCTCTAACCCAGCTTGGAATTGCGGGTGAGCAGGCAGAAGAAGTTTTGTGCCTTAATAAAATCACTTCGGGAGGCGAAATTGATACCGATGCAGAAAAGCTTTTGCTCGGCTACGCCACATACGGAATTCCCCAGAAGATTTATCCGGAATGGCTCAATTTTTATGGAGATTCAAAACGAAAAATCAGTTATGAAGCGGGGAAAAAACTAGCTTCGTTTTTGCGGGATTGCGGGGATGTAAAAGAAGAATATTATCCTCAGGCCTTGAGAATTGCAGCAAAGGTAATTGCTAAAACGGATTTTACGATAAATAAAAAGGATTTGGAACTTTTGTATCCAAGAAATTTCAACAAGATTATCAGCAAATACTGTGCAGAATATAATATTCCTGAGGAGATTTTGTATTCTCTTATAAGAAGTGAAAGCTTTTTTGACAGCAAAATTGTTAGTTCTGCGGGGGCGATTGGGCTTTCTCAGCTTATGGATTCTACTGCCAGCGATGTTGCAAAAAAGCTTAAACTAAAGGAATTTGATTTAAGGGACGCTGAGGTTAATGTTCAGCTTGGTTCTTTCTATTTAAATGAACTTCATACCCGGCTTGAGGATGACTGGCTTTTGGCATTCTTTTCTTATAATACGGGAATTACAAGAATCAGACGCTGGGGAAAATCTCTTAAGGCGGCTTTTAATAACCGTTCGTATTTGCCGGAGGATTTGTTCCTTGAGATAATTCCTTATCAGGAAACCCGTGAATATGGAAGAAAACTTGTAGGGGCTGCGAGTATGTATGGCTGGCTTTATAGCGATAAAGATGTTGGGCAAGTTGTAAAAGAAATCGTGAAATAGTATATTATGGGTGAAGTTTTTAAATTTTAGACAGTGGAGTCCAAAATGGCAGACAAAGCAGAAATTGAATCAAGAATTAAAGAAGCTCTTGAAATGTTTAGACCACAGCTTCAGGCTGATGGTGGTGATATGGAATATAAAGGCCTTGATGACCAGATGCGTGTTCATCTTGTTTTGACAGGTGCCTGTGGAAGTTGTCCGATGGCAGTTATGACACTTAAAATGGGTGTTGAAACTTATATTAAGGATGCAGTTCCAGAAGTAACAGAAGTAGTTCAGGATTTTCCGGAAGGTTACGAACCTCCTGAATATGGTATGGAAGGAATGGGAGGATTCTAATGAAAATCGAAAAGGATAAGATGGTTGCAATTCACTACAACCTTACTGATAAAAACGGCAAAGTTCTTGATTCTTCAATTGGAAAAACACCTCTTGAATATCTTCATGGAAACGGAATGCTTATTCCAGGGCTTGAAGCTCAGCTTGAAGGCAAAGAAGAAGGTGAAAAGTTTAAGGCTGTAATCGAACCAAAAGATGCTTACGGAGAATTTGATTCTCGTCTTGTAATAAAGGTTCCAAGAAGCCAGTTTGATGAAGGAACTCCAATCGAAGTTGGAATGGCTTTTCAGGCTGAAACTCAGAACGGCGGTTACATGCTTGTGCGGGTAACTGAAGTTGCAGATGATACAATCACTGTTGACGGAAACCATGAACTTGCAGGCCAGCAGCTTACTTTTGATGTAGAAGTTGTTGGTGTCCGCGATGCAACAGAAGAAGAACTCAACGCAAGCTGCGGCTGCGGTTGTGGCGGCGGATGCGGAGGCTGCGGTGGAGACTGTGGCGACAGCGGATGCGGCTGTGGTGACGGTGGCTGCGGCGGTTGCGGGAACTAAAAGGATAAAGCTCTGTTCATAAAGTGCGGTGGTTTTAAGCGTAAGCGTGCCTTGACTCGACGTATTTCTTAAAAACAGGGTGCCGGATGAATACCCACAGTAACTGAATTGTCATGGCGACCCAGATAAGTGGTTCGCACATGATGATGCCCCAGGTGCCGGTTTTTGGGATTATTATCAGGGTGAACAAAATCTTTCCTACAAGTTCAATTACACTTGAGATGAGGGGGAGGATTTTGCTTCCAAGGCCCTGAAGAGAATTACGGGTTACAAAAAGGACTCCGAGAACTGCGTAAAAGGGCTGCATAAAGGTGATGTATTTGGAGCCGTATTCCAGGGCCTCGGGAGTGGTGGAGCCACTAACGGCCTGGATTAAAACTTTTGAAGCGAATGGAATTGTAAGAAGGCATAATAGTGACCATATGATGCACAGAACATCTG
>JAFNQK010000130.1 GCA_017386165.1 Treponema sp. | reverse complement strand
AGAAGTTTTACACTCTTGATGTTTGTATCTTTTGCGTTCTGTGTAACTACAGAGTAGTCTCTTTCTTTATAAATCATTGCCAGTGGCAATTTAAGACCAGAAGCATAGAACTTGTTGCGGTCGATAGCACCTGTATCAGGACTTACGACAACCATGTCTTCTGTCTGACCGGTAAGGTCAACAATTTTGCCGAGTTCGCGGATAATCTGATAACTAGCGTGGAGGTTTTCAAGGTTGATAGAGTTGAATGCGTTTACGATTTCACGGCTGTGGATATCAAGTGTAATAATGCGGCTTACACCAAGCATTTCGTATACGTGGCCGAGCATAGCAGCTGTAAGACCTTCGCGGCCCTTCTTTTTGTGCTGGCGGCTGTATGGATAAACTGGAACAACCAATGTGATTTTTGCGGCACCTGCCTGACGAACAGCATCGATTGTATTAAGAAGACACATCAAATGGTCGTTTACACTCAAAGAAAGTTTGTTCTTTCCGCCATTTAATGCGATTACTTCGTGGTTTTCAACATCCTGGAAAATGAAAATGTCTTTTCCGCGAATAGACTCATTGAGTTCTGTTTTGAATTCACCATTTGCAAAGTATGTGAAAGTTGCATCTACTTTGAAAACTGGTGCTCGATATTTGTCTGTAGCTCCTCTGATTACTAAATCAGAAGTTTCGAGATCGTTTCTAAGGTTGATATCCTTAACGAGCTGATCCTTGTTAAGGTCATAACGCTTAGAAATTGCATCGTTTTTCAATGTAAAACGATGTTTGTACATGTGTTTAAGATGTGTGATTACGGCATCTGCAAAGGCTTCTCCGCCCGGGCATGCGATAATCCCAAGATCTGTTGGCTCAGAATATGGCATTTTCATAAACCTCAAGTTTGATTAGAGATGTTAAGATACTACCATTTTTGGAGAGAGTTTTCAATATTTTGGAGGAGGATTGAATATGGATTATGAATCAGGTCTTTTATGCAGAGATGCTGAAAAGGGCTCCAACTTCTGGGCGGGCGCCTGCAATTGCATAAGGAGTTATTTCTGCTGCCTGTACAGCCTGTTTAATCTGTGTCTGATAATTCTGAATCATTGATTCTATCTGTTCTGGAGTTGTGTTTTTTACTGCAGCAGGCTGCTTTCCTCCCTTGATAGAACTCAAATGATCGATAAGTGTGTTTAGAATCTGGATTTTGCTGATTGAAACGCCGCTTTCGCCGTTTTTAGCCTTGTATCCGGAAATGTGGTCAAAGTTTGAATAAATAAGTTTAGAAGGGCTTACAGGAACATAAAGCTTGCCGTGATTTGAAGAGATGTTTGAATAATTTGGATTAACAGAAACTGCCATAATGCACTCCCTAAAAACTTATTGTTTTCTATATTCATTATCGGAAGTGCATTTTAAATGTTTAGAAAGATTTACTGATTAAAGCGTTGTTTCTTAAATTCGGTGTAGTGTTCTTCAAGAGTAATGATTTTTTTGCCAGGTGTTGTGCTTACACTGTCTTTTATATATGGAAGAACAACTTTTGTTTTAATTGCCTGCCATCTTACAGGCTTTTTTTCTGAAACCTTAAAAAGTTCTGCCTGTGGAATATTTGAAAGAAGAGTTGTGTAGTAAACTGGAAGAATATGTTCGTTTACTTCTCTGATTGCGCTGAATCCCCCTGCAATTCCAAAGGTGTTGATTTCAAGATTATTCTTTTCTTTGTGTTCAAGGAGTGCTCTCTGGGTATCTTCTTTATAGAACCATGAAATAAAGCTGCTTGCACCTTTTACATTTTTAGATTTTCTGTAGATGCCCATCATGAGCATTTCGTCTTCTACAGGGATGAATCCGCCGTTTTCAAGCCATCTGAAATCGATTTTAGCAAGCTGTTCTCTAGATAACTGGAATAATTTATCGCTGGTTGTAAAGGCAAACAAAGAGCGTCCGCTTGTAACTCGTTTGTCATCTGTTACAGAAAGATATTTGTATACAAAGTCGCTTTCTACCTGATTGCTGGTGTTGCTGGTTGTAATCCAGTTGTTAATATATGCAATACTAGAAGCAAGGCCTTCTTTGTTCCATACAAAGGTTCCGTTTTTTCCTTCTTTGAAGGCTGCCCCTTTAATTTTGGTCACAGTATATAAAAATTCATCGCTGCTCTGAGGTGCAAATCCGATGTTTGTGTAGCGGCCCCGTTTGTCAGTTTTATTGTATTCTGAACCTGTTTTCTGTATTTCGTCGAGAGAAAGGGTGTAGCTGTTTGAAACAAGTTTATTATTATCGTTTGAAAAAATAATTACAGGAAGGTTAAAACTTACCGGCAAAAGGTACTGTGTTAAGTGAACCTGTCCTGATTTTAAAAGACTCTTGTAAAAGTTGTTGTGTGAAATTACCTTGCGGTCAAAAAGGAAATCAATTGCGTGAAAATAAGAAGTTGTTTTTTCGTTTCTAAGAAGCGGACCGATAATCAAGTCCGGCTGTAAATCCTGGCTTGAAGGAGGAAGTGAGGCTGCCGGGTTTTCTTTGTATACCAGGACAGCCTTTTCTTTGTGTGTGCTGTTGAAATATTCAACATAAGGTGCAAATTCACTGTTACTTGTCCAGATAACAATTCTCTTTTCTTCTTTTTTAGAACAGCCTGTCAAAAGGCCTGCAAAAAGAGCTGCTGCAAGAACAACTCTCAGTGAATTTGTAAATTTATGCACGCTTCATTTCCTCTGCAGTTGCGTAGATTTCTGTGTAAACCTTTTCGATGAGGTTTTCTTCGATGCTGCTGAATGCAACGCGAAGAGTCTGACTGTCGATAGAAATTGTACCGATGCCTTTTTCATTCAAAAGTTTAACGCGTAATGCTTCTGCGTCAATGCCAAGTGTTTTGAAACTCATGAAATATCCTGAATTAAATGGAAGAGCTTCAAGTCCTGAGCATTTATGTGTATCTACAAAGTTACGAACAACCTTATAGCGTCCTTCGAGAACTTTGCGGAATGCAGCTTTTTCTGCATCGTTGTTTGGATCCTGAAAAGACTTAAGGATGAGTGTCTGTGATGGTGTTGCAGCACAAGAAACTGAAGAACGGATAACACCCATTAACTTCTTTACAAGAGCATCGTACTGAGCATCTGTGTATCCTTTACAACCGAATGTAAGGAATCCACATCTAAGTCCCCATGCAAAATCTTCTTTTGTAGGACCGTCAGCTTTTACTGCAAGAACATTTTCGTGCAAGTCGCAGATGTGTGCAAAAAGGCTTTCTGGTTCGATTGCTGGTTCGTAGTTTAATCCGAAATATGCATCGTCGCTGATTACAAGAACTTTTGCTCCTGTTTCTGCTGTTTCTTTAAGAATGCGGCAGAGTTCTTTTACTTCTGCAGAAGTAGGGCTGTAACCACTAGGATTCTGTGGGAAGTTCAAAATGAGTCTTACAGAACCGTATTTCTTAGCTTCTGCTTTTACTGCTTCTTCAAGACCTGTAATATTGAAAGCACCGTTTTTAAACATGTCGAACTGATGGAATTCAGAACCGCGGCGAGCTTCTGCGATAAGAACGTAATTGTCCCAACTTGGATTTGGTGCAAGCATAGGTTTGTTATCGCCTACGAACAAGTCCATAATGTATGAAAGACCTGCTGTAAGTCCTGGAACAACAACTGGAAGAGATGTCTTTTTGTTAGCAAGTGAAGGATTTTTTGTAATCTGCTTCTGTTTCCATGCTTCACGGATTGCCGGGATACCTGCAGTTGGTGCGTATGCAACAAGTTCACCAGAAGAAAGTTCTGGAGCCCACTTTTGAACAGATGGGAGAATTGCCGGTTTACCGTTGATTACAGTTGTTCCGATTGTTCCATTGGCAACGCTAGCTTTCTGCTTAGCCTCGCCACCCTGCGCGATGATTCCTTTTGGGAAATAAATGCGCTTACCAAGATCAGAGAAAAGAGCTTCTGCTGATGTTCCTTTGAGTGATTCGTTTAATTCTTGTGCTAAAGGGTTTAACATGATAAAGTAAATTATTATAAATTGAAGGTTTAATGTCAATTCATAATTAGAAATTGTTGTATATTTATGCAAAAAGAGTAATCAAAAATGGAAAAAAATAACATTAGTTCAACAGAATTAGAAAGCTGCCGCAATCTGGCAGAAAAATGTCGTGATGAAGCTAAAAAGCGCCTTGTTGGCCAGGAAGATCTTGTAGATGGAATTTTGACTGCATTTGTTGCCGGAGGACACGTTCTCCTCGAAGGTGTACCGGGGCTTGCAAAGACTCTTGCTGTAAAAACTTTTGCAGAAATCAGCGGTCTTGATTTTAAGCGCATTCAGTTTACACCGGATCTTCTCCCGGCAGATGTAAGCGGAACCTTGATTTATGAACAGGCTAGAGGAACTTTTAGTGTTCGCAAGGGACCTGTTTTTACAAATGTGGTTCTTGCTGATGAAATCAACCGCGCACCAGCCAAGGTTCAGTCTGCCATGCTTGAAGCAATGGAAGAAAAGCAGGTAACAATCGGCGAAGAATCTCATAAGCTTCCGGATCCATTCTTTGTTCTTGCAACCCAGAACCCTATTGAACTTGAAGGTACCTATAACCTCCCGGAAGCCGAACTTGACCGCTTTTTGATTAAGCTCAATGTCGGCTATCCTACGCCAGAAGAAGAAATCAACATTCTTAAGACTGGCGGCCGAGCAAGTCAGATTCCAGTAAGACAGATTCTTACTGCAACAGATTTGCGACGATTTAGAGATTTGACAAATGAAATTGTCTGTGATGACAAAATTGTAGAGTATATAGTAAAGATTGTTTCGGTAACTCGTCCTTCTACTAAGAAAAAGACTGAACACGATATTACCCGTTACATTACTTTTGGTGCTTCCCCTCGTGCCGGAATTGCACTCCTTCAGTGTGCTAAAGCAACTGCACTCTTGAACGGTCGAGGCTTTGTTCTTCCAGAAGATGTTAAGAATGTTGCTGCAATGGTTTTGCGTCACCGTATTGTACTTTCTTACGAGGCTGCGGCAGATTCTGTAACTGCAGATGATATAATCGCGAAGATCTTGGATTTCATCCCAGTACCATAACGGCGCAAGCGAGGCAAATAGACCCTCTTATAGCGATAGATTGATCAGGAGTTTGTATGCAACATTTGTTAGCGGGTTCTCGAGATTCTCTTTCTCAAAAGGCAGCATATCTTCGCGTTGCTTCGGGTGTGCTTTCTGACAGTATGAAGACTGGCGGCTTTCGTTCTATGTATCGTGGACAGGGAATCGAGTTCTGCGGTGTAAGAGAGTATCTCCGGGGCGATGATGTACGAACTATTGACTGGAATGTTACCGCCCGAATGGGAAAGCCTTTTGTTAAACTGTTTGAAGAAGAACATGAACTCGAAATCTTTTTGATTGTGGACAGATCTGCTTCTATGTTTACAGGTTCAAAAGGAAAATATAAATATGAAACTGCGGCAGAGGTTGCGGCTCTCTTGGCTCTGGCTGGAGAGCAGAATGAAAGTCCTGTGGGAGCAGTTTTCTTTGACGGTGAAATACATTTTACTTGTACTCCGGAATTTGGACGTAACAGAACCATGGTGCTGTTGTGTGCTCTGGATGAAATAAAAACTCAGAAAAGCGGTTCAGCTCTGGATAATGCCATAAAAGGCGCTGTTGGAATGTTAAAGCATCATTCCCTTGTTTTTATTGTAAGTGATTTCAGGACTTCGGGATGGGAAGACTCTTTTAAGCAGCTTTCTCAGAAACACGACGTTACTGCAATCCGTATTACAGATCCTTCTGATTCAGATATGCCGGAAGTAGGAACCGTTCCTTTTACCGACAGTGAAACCGGCAAGCGAATTGTGCTTCCAACTTCTTCTCCTTCTTTTAAATCTGCATGGCTGGATGATTTTAGAAAGAGAACCTATGCCCTGGAAAAACTGTTCAGAAGACACGGTGCAGACTTTATTTCTATTTCAACAGAAGAAGATACTGTACGCGCTCTGTCAAACTACTTTAATTCTAAGGCTGCTGGAGGTTTCAGATGAAAACCTTCTCATTAAAAAGAATAATTCTTGCTGCTCTGGTGGCATTTTATTCTGTTTGTGTTTTTGCTCAGACAGAATTTAACCAGATGGTTATTCCAAAACGCATTTTTGTCGGGGATACAGCTGAACTTCACTATATTTTCAGATCTAACGTTGATTTTTTCAAGGATGAAGAAATTGATGAAAAATTACTGAATCTGGATTCTTTTCCTTATTCTGTAGACAACGAAGATTTTACTATTAAAAAGGCGGTTATTCAGCGTAACGGCCCGATGTATACCGTCGTTATCACATTTGTTCCGTGGCGTCCTGGAAAAATCGATTTTGAAGAATTTGATCTTCTTCTGGCTGTGCTTGGAACAAAAAACTCTGTGCCATTTTTGATTGACCCGGTTTATGTAGAAGTTTCTTCTGTTCTTGTAAAAGGAGAAGATACACCGCTGCGTTCAGTGGTTCCGCCTTTGCTTGCACCGGGAACAATTTATTTTATTTATGCGTCGATTCTTCTTTTGATCGTTGTTGTAATTCTCGTGATTATTCTTTTTGCCAAGAGACATCAGATTGCACTTAATTACAAGAAACAGAGAACTTTGAGAAACTACGCAAGAAACGCCCGTAGAGCCCTCAAACAGTTTAAAAAACTTGAGAAAAATCAGGAAAAACTGACTGACGAATCCTTCTGTTTTGCGGTTCAGCAGATTTTCAGAGTATATCTAACTGAGCGCTTTGGAATTAACTTTTCTACTCTTGCCACAGGTCAGTTCTTAAAAAAATTGAGTGAAGCAACAGGGGACTTTTTCAGCGATGAAAAACTTGAACAGGTAGAAGTCCTTCATTCGATTTTTATTCGTTCTGATTATATCAGATTCGCTCATGACGGAAGTTTACATCGCGGAGAAAGAGCGGATCTTGTTACTAAGTCTAAAAATGTTATTCATGTGCTAGAAGCTCAAGAAGGAGAACGTAATGCCTGAGTTTCAGACTCCAGCGGCTTTTTTGCTGCTTTTATTTATTCCAACGTTGTATATTTTTCGTAAACTTGGATTTTTTTCACGCATTTCTCTAGTGACAACCTTTTCTAACTGGAATGGAAAGTCCTTTACCTGGAATAAAAAGTTTAGAAATTTTGTTTCTGTGCTTTCTCATATTTTAGTTATTGCAGCATATGTGCTTGCGGTGATTGCTATGGCTGATCCTGTAATTTACAAGCAGGAAAAGGTTTATACCTCCCGGGGAACTGATATCATGTTTGTTCTTGATAACAGTCCAAGTATGGCTGCTAAGGATATGGCCGGCGGAAACCGTTTTGATGCTGCCAAAAGTGCCATCAAAGAACTTGTAAATGTTAATGAAGGTGCTAGTTTTGGTATTGTAACCATGGGAGAAGAAGCTTCTATTACTGTACCTGCCACTACAGACCATAAAGTTTTTCTGGAGAGGCTGGATTCTATCCGTATCGGGACCCATGGTGATGGAACTGCAATCGGAACCGGGCTTTCTACAGCGGTTTTTCACCTTGCCAATTCTACTGCTCCTAAAAAGTGTATTGTTTTGATTACCGACGGTGAAAATAATGCAGGTGCAATTCACCCTGAAACCGCCAGTGAACTTGCTTTGCGCAATAATATTACGGTTTATGCACTTGGTGTTGGTTCAAGCGGTTCTGTTCCTCTTGAATATGTGGATCCTAAAACAGGAAAAAATTATTCTGGCTTTTTGAATTCTGATTTTGATGTAAGTTCTTTGCGTCAGATCGCTCTTGCTGGTGGAGGCCGTTTTTTTGAAGCTCAGTCCCTCAATGATTTAAATCTTGCATTAACAGTTATAACCAAGAATCAGAGTGTGGTTCAGACTTATCACTCAAAAACAACTTCGTATCAGATTTATGATATTCTAATTTTTATTGCTGGTGTTTTGTTTGTTATTTCTTGGATAATTAGAAGAGTTTATTTACAGGAGTTGATTTAAATGAATTTTACCTGTCAAAGACCAAGTGCTTTATTTGCTCTGCTTATTTTGATTCCTGCCATTATTGTATGTGTCCTCAGATACAAGCATATAATGAAGCATTTTAATCTGTATATCTTAAAGGATACGGATTCTGCAACAACAAAACGAATGCGAAAATTTCCTGTGACTCTTCTCTTGAGGACTATTTTTAGAAGTATCGCCTGGGTAATGCTTGTGCTTTCTTATGCAGGTTTTTCATGGGGAACATATCTTGAACCTATTCAGAAATCCGGAACCGCAGTTTCTATGGTGTTTGACATTTCTTACAGCATGGAAGCAGATGACGGACCTGCGGGGCTTACCCGATTAAAGGCTGCCGAAAACTATGCCTCTATGCTCCTGTCCCAGATGAAGAGTGCCAATGTTTCTGTCGTCCTTGCAAAAGGTGAAGGGCAGGTGGTAATTCCTCTGACTGATGACAAGGCTTGTGTTGAAACTCTGCTTGAATCACTGTCCCCTCGTCTTATGACAAGCGGCGGCTCCAGTCTTGGTAAGGGTATTCGTTCTGCCTTAAAATCATTCCCTTCTAATTCTTCTTATACAAATACAATCTGGGTTTTTACTGATGGAGACGAAACCGACGGGCAGCTGGAAAATGCCCTTATTGAATGCGTTAAGGCCGGTGTTTCGGTTTATTTAATCGGCTTTGGAACTGAGCGTGAAGTCCCTGTTCTTGCCGGTGACGGAAAGACCATCGTTAATACAGGCCTTCGTTCTGCCAAAATGAAAAAAGCCTGTGAAATTGCAATGGAAAAAAATGTTGCCCAGCTTGTTAGTGACACCAAAATTGAATATATCGATGCGACAGAAGCGGGTTCTGCCTTGAGCCTTCTGGCTCCTCTTAAAAATAATGTTCCAAGTTCTGCGGATTTGGAAAAAGATGCCGTTGTAACATACGAGTTAAAGCCGGTTCAGCGCTATGCTCTGTTCCTTGGACTTGCTTTCTTCTTCTTTATCCTTGGGTATGTAGTAACAGAACTTGATATCGATTCAATTAATCATAAAATCCATAAGGCATCGGTAGTGTCTCTGATATGCTGTCTGTTCTTTACCTCCTGTTCAGGGCGAATAGACGGCTCAAAGCGGATTCTGGAAAGTTCCTGGTCCTGGTACCAGCAAAAGTATAACACTGCTATTGCGGGCTTTTTACAGACCGCCTACGAAGCTCAGGAAAAGGACGATTTTATTCTTGAACAGTATGCGGTTTACAATCTTGCAGTAAGCTATCTGATGAAGAATGAAAATGATGCTGCCCTTGAAAGGTTTAATTCGATTAGTCTGGATGCTCCTGCTCCGGTTTTGTATGCAACTTATTATAATAAAGGTGTAATCGCCTTTAGAACTGGTGATTACGAATCTGCCGCCGAAGACTTTAGAAAGGCACTTTCTTATAATGGTTCTAAAATTGATGCAAAAATCAACCTTGAATTATCTTTGATGAATGCAGAAAAAGAAGCGCGGGCAAAAGACAGTGCGGTTAATCAGGTTACACAGGATAATGGATCTGATACAACAAAGAGTGCAGTATTTGAACGTATTAGGGAGTACGATAAAAAACAATGGAAAAGCAGCGAAAAATCAGAAACAACAAATTCTGCTCAGGATTTTTAGTAAATATAATAATAGGAATAGTTTTTCTAAGTCTCTCAAGTCCTTGTTTTGCTCAGAGATTGACTTATTCTATAATAAAAGAATTGAAAGTTCAGACTGTAAATGAAAATAATTTTAGCAGTACGGACTGTGCTTTTGAGTTAAAGATTCCTTATGTAAAATCGGATGTGGTGCAGGCTCAGATTCCGGATTTGCCTTCCGGGGTAAACTTTGTGTCTCTCCGCCGTTCTGAATATTCCGATGTAGAATCTGGAACCAAAATTGAATTGTGGCTCAACTTTTCGGAGTCCGGCAGATACAATCTTAGAGTTTTAAGGGTTTTGATTAATAACCGTCTGTACTATATTCCTTTTGAGCCGGTTGTTATTTCTGATAACCCTCGCAATATGCTGCCTCAGCTGGTAGTGGATTTTGATAACGGGGTAGAGCTTGTTCAGCAGCATCGCGGTAAACAGCAGAATAAGGCTGTCTTTACGACCTATACCGGTAATTCCCTTAAGTTTACTGTTTCATTGCAGTATGCGGTTCAGATTATTTCTTATAACTGGTCTGTCCCAAAAAACGCCCTTTTCTCTGAGCTTGAACGCTATGATATTACCAAGGGAACTTTGCGCAGCTCTGAGTTTTCAGAAGAAAAAATTCCTGTTGCGACTTTTGAATGGGAGCCTCTTGTAACCGGAAATCTCTATCTTCCTGAGCTTAGAATTATTGCTACTTCTTACAACGGTACCCGCGTTGAGCTTACTCTCCCTGATTCTTATATCAATGTATTAAAGGGTGAAGTTAATTCTCATAAAAATGCAGGCTATGACAATATTTTTGCATACGCCTTTACAAAAACTATAAAGAATTCTGTTAAATCTCAGAGAACTGTGGTTACTCCAAAAGAATGTGAAACCATTGCTCAGTTAAGAAGTCATGAAAGAATCAATCTTCCCTTTGGTTCTGTATATAAGCAGAGAAAAAATGCAGAAAAAATGGCTGGAATTGAAGAATCTTCAAACGAACCGACCTGGTATGCCCTGTGGTTTTATCTCGGAGGACTGGTTTTATGTATAATCCTCCTGATAATTTTTATCGTAACAAAAAAATTGCGGGGAATTTTAATATTCGTTTCTTTATCGATTCTTTTAGGTGTTGCAAGTGTAATTCAGATTACAAGATTGACGGAATCCTATGCGGTATTTATCGGTGGAAACATTAGTTCTGTGCCTGAAAAATCTGTAGAAGCGGTAATTTCAATCGAAAGCGGTAAAAGAGTAAAAATCGTTCAGAAAGCAGGTCCATGGGTATATGTTGAATACGGTTCAACCGGTGGCTGGGTAACAAACGACAATATATACGAAATATCCAACGGAATGAGGTAATTATGGATTTTGGTGATATTTTAGATAAATGGGATAAAATCCAGAAGGATTCTGCAAAAAAACAAAAGGAAAGCGGCAAGAATCAGGTTTCTCATAAAAAGCCAAATGCCCCAACAAAAGAAGAAAAAGAACTGGCCAATGCAAAGAAAGGCTATGATTATATAAAAGAGCGGGAAAATCAGATTAATCCCATTGAAATGTGGCTAAGACGCTACGGAACAGTGGATAAGGACAAGCTTGCCGAGCAGGAAGAAAATCGTACTAAGTTTCAGAGCCGTTCAACTCTGGTAGAGATGAAGCCTGAAGCCCGAATTGACCTTCACGGCCTAAAGAGGGAAGAAGCCTGGCAGAGACTGGACTCCTTTGTTGCAGAATGCGATGCTAAAAAGCTCAAGAAAATCCTTATAGTTCATGGGAAAGGCCTTCATACTCATGGTTCTGATCCTGTTCTCGGAGAAGTTGTCCGAAAGTTTATTGAACAGGATAAGAGACTTGGAACAAGCGGTCATCCTGACTATAATCAGGGCGGAAAAGGTGCGACCTGGGTTATTCTAAAGAATAATCTCTTTAATTAATTGAAAAAATTACAGATTTTTCTTGTAACCTGTCCTTAAATTCATTAATTTAAATAATAGATATAGGAAAATACATTGAAAGATTATTACGAAATTTTGGGGTTGCAGAAATCAGCAACCGCTGACGAAATAAAGAAAGCTTATCGAACTCTTGCCTTTAAGTATCACCCGGACAGAAATCAGGGTGATGTTCAGGCAGAAGAAAAGTTTAAGCAGATATCAGAAGCCTATGATATTCTCGGGGATGAGGCTAAGCGTGCAAATTATGACCGCTATGGTTCAGAACAGCCTCAGTACGAGTATCAGTATACTTATAATCATGCAAATCCTAATTCTCAGACAAATCCTTTTGCAGATGAGGATACTTTCTGGCAGTGGTTTAGTAATTCACAGAGTTCTAATAATGGCTATCATTATTACTATACAAATTCTTCTAGAAATAATAAAAACTTCTCAAAGAAATCTTTGGTTGCATCAATGTTCTCAAACATTGGTACTGCAATTCTTGGTTTCTTTATAATGGAATTTGGAACAAGATCCTTTGTCTTTGCTTTACCTGGATTGATAATTGGATTGGGTATGATGGGGAAAGGAATTGCCGGAGCAGTTCGATCTCTCCGGCTTTTGGTTTCTAGCGCTGGCGGAAAATGATACGGCCTTTATCAAGGTCGTAAGGTGAAAGAGCAACCTTTACACTGTCACCAGGAACAATTCTGATGTAATGCTTGCGCATTTTTCCAGAAAGATGTGCCATAATAACGTGACCGTTTTGTAATTCAACACGGAACATTGTATTAGGCAATGCTTCTTTAACGATACCTTCAACTTCAATAGCTTCTTCTTTAGCCACGATTCCTCCAAAAGAAAACGTAATTTTTTTTACGAAAAAAGTTGTTTTTTTAGAATTTTATACTATTATAGTATGTACAAAATAAAAAAAGTTGTCAACAAAAGGACTATTTGTTGGCAGTGGGAGACACCATATGGATGATAAATTTGTTGCCGATGTAAAAGAAAAATTGCTTGCTCAGAGAGCTACCATCCTGGAAGCACTTGAAAATCAAACAACAGATCTTAAGAATCTTGTTAAGCCAATTGAATCTGGTGATGAAGCTGACGTTGCTTCTGATGTAGTAGACAGACAGCTTTTAAATTCGTTGGGCGCACAGGATCAGCAGAGACTTACTTTGATTGATAACGCGCTTGAAAGAATCCGTCTTGGAAAATACGGTATCTGCCTTGCCTGCGGAAAAGAAATTCCTCAGGCTCGTTTGGAAGCATTGCCATACGCATTTATGTGCGTAAATTGTGCAAGTGCCGAAGAACGCCGTCATAGATAGATTTTTTGAAATCTGGTATTACCTTGTTCGTCAAGGTATGCCAGTTCTGTGTATCCGGCCTTAAGGGCTGCTTGTAAGGCTCTTTCCCAGGCGCAGTCGATATCCTGATGGTTATGACAATCGCCTGAGAAGGTTACAGGCACTCCCTGCTGGTTTAATAGTTCTAAAAACTGAAGGGACGGATACACATCATCCATCTTTTTTCGTGCTATTGCACCTGTATTTATTTCTGCAATAACGCCTGCTTTTGCAATTGCTTTTGCGGTTGCCTTTATTTCCTTTAAATACCAGTCTTCTTTCTCAGTGAACATCTTTAGCGGTCCGTTGTTTTTTCTGATTAAATCAGGATGTCCGATGATTTGAAAGTCAGGTTTTTTAAGCATTTCCCGCTGAGTATAAAAATATTCACAGGTGATTTTTTTGTAATCGTTGTTTGTAAATTTTTCTGCATTTTCTTTTAAGCTTTCTGCAGAGTCATCAACTCCAAAGGTCTGGCCGTTAACAGTTACAAAATGAACTGAACCGATTAAAAAGTCCGGGTCAAATTTTTTATAAAACTGACGGGTAGGAGCTGTGATATTTTTAACGTAATCTGCTTCAAATCCAAGGAGAATTGTAATTTTATCTTTATATTTTTCTTTTAAGGCTTTAACTTCTGCAATGTAATCTGGAATCTGATTTACAGGAATGTGCCACGAGGAGCTAAAAGGGGACATACAGTGTCCTGAAAAACCAAGAATTTTAATGTCGTGTTCAATTGCGCTTTGTACCATTTGTTTGAGGGTACTTTTGCCGTCGCAATAAAGAGAATGTGTGTGGTAATTGGTTTTAATCATTTTTTAGACCTCGGTTATGTGCTTCCATTTTTGAGTTTCAAGAATAAATAAATCAAACTGTTCTGTAAAATCTTTGAGAGCTTTTTTGATTTCTTCTGTGGATTTGTCTTTTGTACCCTGACTCATCTGATTTGCAATAGAAGCCAGCTTGTTTGCAGAGATTGAGGCAGCGCTTCCTTTTAAGGTATGGGCAATTCGGTGGAGTTCTTCAAAATCCTGTTTTTCAATAAGAGGGTAACTCTGCTTGAGGAAAAGCTTGGTCTGTTTGATAAAATCGGTTAAAATCTGCTTTCCCAGGTCTGTGTCGTGGCCTACGGTGTCTTCAAAGTCTTCTGCATCCCAAAGGTCTGTGGCTACCACCATTGTAGAATCGATATTTGCAATCTGTTCGGCACTTGGCAGGGTGATCACAGTCTTCCATTTTTCGATAATGGATTTTACATTATCTCGTTTGAAAGGTTTTACCAGGATGTCGTTCATACCGACTTTAATATATTCGTTAAAGTTGGCAGGATCGTTGTTTGCAGTGCAGGCAATAATCATACCCTTAAAGCCCTGGTTTCTGAGGGCGATGGTTGCGTCAATCCCGCTCATAATTGGCATCTGGATGTCCATAAAAACTATCTGAATGTCATTCTGGTCGATATATTGCTGAACTGCCTGTTCTCCATTTTCTGCTTCGACTACAATTGCGCCGTATCGTTTTAAGAACTCTACCAGAATGCTTCGGTTTACCGGATGGTCATCGGTAACAAGGATTTTTAGTCCTTTGGCAACATTTTGATTTTCCTTTTCTTTTTCCTGCTCTTCTGTGAGAGTGTTTTCGTTTTGCAGGCGGTCAATCATCTTCATTGACGGAATGTTGCTGTTGGTTTCGATTAAAAGCGAATCAAGTTTATCGAGGCGGACCGGCTTGTACAGATAGCCTGCAAACCAGTCCAGAATCGTCATTTTGGCGTCACGGCCCATTTGTCCTTCCGGAACCAGCATGTAGAGTTTGGTATTTTTAAGGGCTTTATTGTTTTTGATTTCGGAAGCAAGGTGCCAGCCCTCTACTACAGGCATAATCATATCGATAAAAACGATATCAAAGGGAGAACCGATTTGTTCTGCGTATTGCATCATCAGGAGAGCATCTGTGGCGCTGGTAGAATGCTCAATGTATTGCAGTCCGATTGTGTTCAGCTGGTGCTCAAGGCTCTTGATGGCAAGAATGCTGTCGTCAACGATGAGAATCTTGGATGTTGCAGAAACCGGAAGGCTGAAGGTCTTTGCTTCTGGTTCGCTGGCTGGGTTAAAAGGAATTGTAAACCAGAATTTTGAGCCGCCGTATGGATTAGGATTGAAGCCGATTTCTCCGTTCATCGAAGAAACAAGGCCTTTGCAGATTGTAAGGCCAAGACCTGTTCCGCCGTACTTGCGACTTATCTGTGCATCAGCCTGAAAAAAGGTCTCAAAAATCTGTTCCCGCTTTTCTTCTTTGACGCCGATACCTGAGTCTGTTACCTGGAAAAGCAGTTTTTTATCCTGAACGGATAATTCAATATGAATGTAACCCTCTTCTGTAAACTTTACTGCATTTTTTAAAAGATTAATCAGAACCTGCTGGATTCGGTTTGGGTCTCCCATTACCATATTGGGGATGGAATAGTCGATGTCTGTTACTACTTCCAGCTTTTTGTTAAAGCATTCAATACTGATGATATGAACGACATTTTCAACCAGTGTTTTTATATCAAAAGGAATGTTTTCGATTTGGATTTTTTCTGATTTGATTTTGGAATAATCAAGAAGATCGTTTACAAGGTTTAATAATACAGAAGAACCGAATCTGATTTGTCGTACATATTCTGTCTGCTCCGGAGTAAGGGGCGTATCGGACAATAAATCAAGTGTTCCGATAATAGTTTGTACCGGAGTACGGATTTCGTGAACAGCATTTGAAAAAAATAAATCTGGTTTATTGGCGAGCATTAATTAATTCCATTGCTTTTTTAACGATGAGTTCAGGCTTTTGAGGTTTTACAAGGAATTGTTTTGCACCCAGGGCAAGACACTGGATTACGAGTTCTCTTCGCATTGCCTGCGAGTAGATGATGATTGGAGGTCTGTTTACCATTCCCTGCAATCTCTTGAGCGTATCAAAACCTGAAAGCCCAGGCATGAGAATATCCAGGATTATAACATCGTAACGTTTCTGGTTTAATCCTGTAAGGAATTCGATTCCGTTATTAAATACGTCACAGTTAAAGTTTGCAGAAATAAATCCGGCAGCAAGAAGCTTTTGTGTAATCTGATCATCGTCAACAACTGCAACTGTAAGTTTCTTTTCCGGCTGAGGAGGCTTAGGTGTTGCCTGTGGAGCAGATTTTGCTTCTTCTTTGTCTTCCTGTGGTTTAGTATCGCTTGAGAAGCGCATTTCGATGGAACCGGCATCTGTTTCTGTGTTAGTAAGAATGTTATCAGTAATCAGGTCAGAAACCCGGCTTGTGTTGTTGCTTTCAACAAGGGAAGTTAGTACCTGAGAAATGTCAGTTACAACTTCGATGCCGTCATACTGGCGGTGACCGTCGATTAAATCTCTTGTAAAAGTGCTGAGGGACAGAACTTTTACGTTCTTTGCATGAATCTTAGGGGCTGCAAGAATATTATCGAACAAAAGCTCGAGGTTTAATCCGTCAACAAAGGTTAAATCCAGGGCTGTCATCATGATGACAATCTTTGGATTATCCAGTTTGTCTTTTTCGATTATTTCTGAGAGGCTGTATTTGAGAAGGGTAATTTTTTCTCTGTTAAGTCCCTGTGCAATTTCGATAAATACGATGTTACCGTTACGATGAATATCTAAAACACAGGGAGTTGTGTCGATATTAAAGGTCATTTTTAAGATGCTTCCGATTGATTCAAAGAAAACATCAAATTTAATCGGCTTAACAAAGTATTTTACGATACCTAAATGGGCAAATGAAGCAAGATAATTTCTGTCCAGAATTGGACCTGTTGCGATAATCGGGATTCTACCGGCATTTGGGTCGTTGTGAATATCTTGAAGAAGATCTGTGAGATATTCAAAATCTTCTGTTTCATCGATATTCATAACCACCAGGTCAGGCAGTGTAGATATCATCTTTGTAATTGCATCACGCTTTTCCTGAATATAGGTTATTTCCAATTTTTCTTCTGAGAGTTTGTCTTTAATAAATTCCCTGAACATTGGAGGCGTATCTACAATTAAAATATGCTTCATAATACCTTTATTTTATACGCATTTAGGGTACTTCGCAAGATGGATTTTTACTGCTAGACAGTAAATAACAAACCGAACTGTCCGGCTGAAAGGCTTGGAAATAACAGTAATAATTTCTCCGCTGCTGGTGTATCCTACTCCCTATGATTTGCACTCAGGATTTTCTTTCTTGAAGAAATATAAATCGATGATATAATTTTCTTATTAGATTATAAAAAAAATCGAGGTTGACATATATGACATGCGTTGTTTTTTTAGCAGATGGTTTTGAAGAAGTTGAAGCACTTACTCCTGTTGATTATTTGAGAAGAGCCGGACAGGAAGTTTACACTGTTGCTGTTCCAAGTGAGACAATGAATGATCCTTATATAGTTATTGGTTCTCATAAAATTCCTGTGATTGCTGATATGTCAATAGAAGAATATCGTGAACAGTTTACCGGGCAATGTCCGGATTTGATTTTCTGTCCGGGAGGAATGAACGGATCTGCAAATCTGGCTTTAAGTCATGATGTAAGCGATGCCATTAAGCGTTCTGACGGTCAGAAAAAACTTATTGCTGCCATTTGTGCCGCTCCTGCTGTTGTTCTTGCAAAAACTGGTGTTTTAACAGGCAAAAATTGGACCTGTTATCCGGGAATGGAAAATGATGTTGCAAAATATGTAGGAGATGCAGCTTTGTCTGAAAATCTGATGAAAAATTCAACTCACCACAGAAATGTTCCTTTTGTAACAGACCAGAATATTATTACAGGTAGAGGTGCCGGCGCTGCAGAGCAGTTTGCAATGGAACTTGTAAGATTAACAGCTGGAGAAGAAGTTTACGCCAAGGTAAAAGCTGCTACCGTTCAGAGATAAAGGAGACACTTATGCTAAAATCAATTAAATCAAAACTTATTCTCGTTTATCTTTTGATTGTATTCTCGATTATTTCAATCGTTGCAGTTTTATCTTCGTATGTAATCACAAATATTTCTGCAGATATGGCGGAGCGTCAGGGAATTCCTGTTGTAGAAACTGTTGCCAAAAAACTTGATGGAGATGAGTTTGAAGCCTTTCTTTCAAGAATGGATGATCAGGATGATTTTTATCAGGATACCTGGGAATGGATGTACGAAGTAAAACAGTACGTAAGTTGTGCCTATCTTTATACAATGAGCAAGATTGGTGATGACTATGTTTATATTATCGACGGTAGTGCAGAACAGGATGATGAAGATGAATTTAGTGCTCTTGGAGATGTAGAAGATATCAGCACCTGGGGACACCAGGTTCAGGACTGTTTTAGAGACGGTAAAACCGTTTCTACAGGAATCGAAGAACAGGATCAGTGGGGATATACTGTAAGTGCCTACACTGGAATTAAGAATTCTAAAGGTGAAGTTGTCGGTATTATCGGATGTGATTATGCTGTAGCCGATGTTGTAAGGGCTGTAAAACTTTCTGCTTTAAAAATTGTTTCGATTAGTATTTTCTTAGTTATTATTGGCTGTCTGATTATGATTCTTGTAGTCCGCCGGCTTTTTGGTGCTATGAATAAGATTTCTGGTTCTATGCAGAGCATTGCAGACGGTGAGGCCGATTTATCTGCCCGCATTCCTGAAACAGGAAGTCTTGAACTTGTAAGCCTTGCAAAAAACTGTAACGGTGTAATCAAGAATCTTTCTTCCATTGTAGAAGAACTTAGAACTGAATCGGATATTCTTACAGAAAATAGTAATGAGCTGATTAACAAGATGAATTCTCATGTAGAACAGATTGAAGTCAGCCTTGATAATGTTGTAAAAATTGATACCAGTATTGATGACCAGTCAAAAAAGGTCGAATCAATTTCCGGCAGTGTTACCGGTGTAGAACTTGAATTAAACGGTCTTGAAACCAAGATTACAGAGCAGTACGACGCAATTCAGACTGCATCGACCGCAATTGAAGAAGTTAGTGCAAATATTCAGTCGGTTTGTACAACAATGGATAAAATCAGCAATGAGTATAAAGAACTGGTTTCTGAAAGTGAAAAAGGCCGTATTATGCAAAAGAATGTAGGTACTCAGGTAGAAACAATTGTTGAACAGAGTAATAACCTTAATCTTGCAAACCAGGCTATTGCACAGATTGCAAGCCAGACCAACCTTCTTGCTATGAATGCTGCAATCGAAGCGGCTCATGCCGGAGAAGCGGGAAAGGGCTTTGGCGTTGTTGCCGATGAAATCCGTAAGCTTGCAGAAACTTCTGCTCGCCAGTCAAGTGAAATCAAGGCCCTGCTTGAAGATGTAACTGCTTCTATTCAGGGAATCGTAAATGCCTCGGACACTTCGTCAAAATCCTTTGAGCAGATGGGAGACAAAATCCGCGAAATTGACGGCCTGATGAATGAAATCCAGAGCGGTATGCAGCAGGAAAAGCAGGCAACTGATAATATTCTTTCTAATGTAAAGGTTATTAATGAAGTAACCCAGCATATGACAGATGCTTCTAAATCTATGAAGAATCAAAGTGGCCACCTCTTCTCTGAAATTGATGAACTTAAGGCAATTGCCTTTGAAACCCATAATCAGTCCATCAGTGTAAGAATGAGCATGAACGAAATGCGACAGGCTGCTAAGTTTGCCCTTCATTCTACAGAAGAAAATAAAAAGGCTGTAGACTCCGTTGTAGAATTAGTAGATGGATTTAAGCTGGATTCTTCTGATACTACCGGTCCAAGAATTGAAAAAATGAAAGAGGAAGTTGCTGAAATAGAAACTCTTGATGAACAAATGGAACTGGATTCTCTGGAGACAGAAGAATAGATTTTTTTGTGTGTTAAATGAAAAGGGCTGTCAACCAACTTTTAAGCGGTGGACAGCCTTTTTTCATGTTTTTCTTCTGGATTAGTGAACGATGATGTTCTTTAATTCAGGGAGTTTTTCGATATCTTTCTGCAATGCAGCTTCACGAGCTTTGTTTACATAATCCTTTGACTGGAAGCTGTAAGTAAAGTTTGTGTGCACATCGTAGGTTCCCTTCATGAGGGCAAATGCATCTTCTGTCATTACAAGCTCTTCGTCTGTTGGAATTACAAATACTTTAACTTTTGAATCATCTGCACTGATGAGAGTTTCACCATTTGATGTGTTAGAAAGTGCATTTTTCTTTTCGTCAAGCTTGATTCCCATGATTTCGAGGCCTTCTGTTGCAAGACTGCGAATCTTTGGAGAGTGTTCTCCAACACCTGCTGTAAAGATTACGGCATCAACTTTTCCAAGGGCAGCAACATAAGAACCGATTGTCTTTTTGATGCGGTAGCCTTCCATTTCCTGTCCGAGCTTGCAGAGTGGGTCGCCTTCTTCTGCACCTTTCTGAATATCGCGGCGGTCTGTGTATTTGCCTGTGATTCCTAAAAGACCAGATTTCTTGTTTAATGCACGGTCCATTTCATCTGCGCTCATTCCTGTTTTTCTCATGATGTAGAATGGAAGTGCAGGGTCAAGGTCGCCTGAGCGGGTTCCCATTACAAGACCTTCGAGAGGTGTAATACCCATTGTTGTATCGTAGCAGACACCGTTCTTTACTGCACAACAAGATGCACCGTTTCCGATGTGGCAGATGATAAGGTTTGTGTCTTTTGGATCTTTGCGCAAGAGAGCTGCAGCACGTTTTGCTGTGTACAAGAAAGAAGTTCCGTGGAAACCGTATTTGCGGGCTGCATATTTTGTGTACCATTCGCGAGGAATTGCGTACATAAATGAACTTTCTGGCATTGTCTGGTGCCATGCTGTATCCATTACTGCTGCGTGTGGAACATTAGGCAAAACTTTCTGTGCAGCTTCGATACCCATAATGTTAGCAGGCATGTGGAGTGGTCCGAGGTCGATTACCGAACGGAATGTATTCAAAACTTCTGGAGTTACAAGTACAGACTTTGTAAACTTGTCTCCTCCGTGGAGTACGCGGTGACCTACAGCGCCGATAACGCTCATGTCGCTGATTACACCAACTTCTTTATCTGTGATTTCTTTAAGAATAAGTTCAATTGCTTCTTTGTGGGTTGGACAAGGGCTTTCAAATTCAGTTTTATTTCCTTTTGCTTTGTGAGTAATGCATGAACCAGCTTCCCCAATTCGTTCTACAACTCCGCTTGCAAGAACAGCTTTGTTGTCCCAGTCATAAACCTGGTATTTTGCAGATGAAGATCCGCAGTTAAGTGTAAGAATGACCATAATTTTGTCCTTTAGAAAAAATTAAATATTGATTTATTATAAAACTGTAAGAAAAAATGAACAACCTATTTTGCAAAAATGTCATTGTTCTGTTTTTCTTTGTTTTTTGCGGTAATGTATTGAATGTAGTAATCTTCAAGGGTTTTGTGTGGCCCTTCAAGCTTAAGTCTGTGTCGTGAGCGGGCGTTATCCCGGCGGATTGTATACATCGAATAGAAGTCTCGGTAGTCTAGACCGGCATCGACTTTTACGTGTTCACCAAGGAAGGTACTTACTTCATCACGGCTGATGGCAGGAATACCTTTTGTTTTAAGGATTTCTTTTAACTGCTGAATCTGTTCTGTTGAAATTCCAAATAAGAATTCTTCCATGGCCTGAGAAACGCCAGGGTTTTTCATTTCACTTTTAATAAAGCCAATCCACTGTTCATCCATCTGCATGGACATGATAATCAGTTCACTTGTACCCATCATTGTTCCAAAAGCAGGAGCAAGTTTTCTGCGGGCAAGCCATACTGACTGAAGGACCGGTGCAATGTTTTCGATGTTCTGGTCGTTTCTGTGTTCCCAAAGCATCAAAAGACTGAGACACCATTCACGGCGGTATTCCATTGGTTGGGAATTGTCGTTTATGAGATTCATGTAAACGTCTTCTGCCATGAGATTGAACATCATGGTGACGGTTTCAAGCTTAAGGGCTTCTATCAGCTTTTTAGGTGCATCCAGTTTTTCACTCTGTTTTGCAAGAGAAGAAAAGGTGTGGGTCTTGGCAACGATAAAGCCTTTTCCAAGGATTGCTTTTGAAGGAAGTGCCAGCGTTACATCTCCCCGTTCCTGGTGCTTGATGAGGGAATCAATCAAAAGCTGAGGGGTGCGCATTCCACCCGTTAAATCATGTCGTTCCAAAAGGGAAGGAAAGGCTGCAATTGCAGTTGCAAGCTTTTTCAAATCCCTCATTCTTGATTCAAAAACTTCAACTCGATCTGGATCTTTTTCTTTAACGAGGTCTATAAATTCTGAATATAAAATTTGCTGTTTAGGAGTGAGTAAAACGATACCGGCATCTGGTTCAACTTGCTGGTTAGGCTCGTTATCGTAAAATTCGCTTATGTCGACTTGAGTAAATTGATTATTAAGTTCCATTGTTTTATCTGACACGCTTATACAATTATATACTGTATTTTAGTGATTTTTCAATAAAATACTGGCAAAAAAAAACCGATAAACACAGTATGAGAAAAGGGCTTTTAATACGGATTTTATTAAGTTGTGGTTTATCTCTTTGTGGTGTCATGTATGCAGAAAACAATCTGTTTATTTCTGTAGATGACATTCGTCTCGAGGCGGAAGAATCGGACTCTCTGGATGTTCCTCAGGGCTATCATCTGTATGTGCGCCAGAAATCAGGTGTAAACTCAATTCTTCTTACAGAAACTACAAAAGATCCTGATGGAAAAATCCCGAATTATGCATATCGTGCCCTTGAGTATAATGTTTTTAATGGTGATGAAATTCGTCTTCTGGACGGAAAAAAACTTGATTCTGAAAATTCAAAATACAGCCTTATAGATTCAACTCCAGAAGATGATGAAGAATTTGGAAAGGCTTTTCATATTTATATTCCTGCAACCGTACAGTTTGGATATCCCTGGACAAGAAATGGAATCGTTTCTATCGGTCGTGGAACCTTTGTAAATATTCGTGCCTTTGAAAAAAAATATGGTGACTATTCAGGCTCTTTTTTTGATAACAGTTTTATGTTTGATATGGGACAGAAAAAAGCTACTACAAAGCCCATGAAGACTGTTGAAAAGGACATTACACCTGAGATTCCTCACGGATATGTGATTGCAGAAGAGATAGTTGGAAAAAAAGAAAACGTGGTTCCTGTTGAAGAAACTCCTGCAGAAGAAGAATTACCTGCAGATCCTGAGGCACCAGCGTCAGAAGAAGCTTCAGCCACAGAAGAGGCTCCTGCAGTAGGAGAAGTTCTCCCTGTAGAAAAAACTGAAAAGAAATCTGGTGTCGTTCTTACAGATGCATATAGCCCTACAGCTACAGAAGAATTCAGTAAATTTGCCGAATTCGTAACCTTTTCAAAAGGCCCGGAAACAATTGTTCAGGATATAATGGAAAGCCTTAATTCAATTGAATCAAAAGACAATGTGGATATTGTATTTGCAATCGATGCAACAGGTTCCATGAAGGACGATATTGAACAGCTTAGAAATGAATGGATTCCGGAACTCATAAAAGGAGTAAAACAGTTTGGTTATATTAGACTGGGACTTTTGCTTTACCGGGATTATGGAGATAATTTTAAGTACAATGGACTTCCTGTAAGATTTTTTAACTTTACGGATGATGTGGATGTATTTGCAAGATATTTAAATGCTTTTGAAATCAAGGGAAAAGAAGGTGGGGATATTCCAGAAGCGGTGTATGAAGCTCTCTACGGCTCAATGGCATTTTACAGATGGAATTCTGAGGCAAGTAAAAAGATTATTCTTATTGGAGATGCAGAGCCTCATCCGACTCCACGAGGTTCAGGCAGATACTCAAAAGATTTGGTTCTTAAAATGGCTGAAGAAAATAATATTAGTATAGAAGCAATTATCACTCCGGACGATAAAACCGCCCGGGGCAGATAAAGCTATTCTGCTTTCTGAAGTTTTGTAAGCTTTCCGTCTGGGATGTTAGAAAGTCCCATCTGAGCAAGTTTTTTATAAGCAGCAGGCAGATATCCGATTTCTGCATTTTCAAAGATTTCAACAATTTCTGAAAAGCATTCGTATGCCTGTGTATAATCTTTTTTCTTTAAATATAGATGACCGAGCTCATATCTGGCTTCGATATAAGTTGCTGTGTCCATTCCATAGCGCTGGATTACAGCCATGTAGTATTGTTCGGCGGCAGTGTAGTTTGAAACTTCCATTGCATCCTGACCAAGCTGAATCAACTGTGTTGAAGTTGCATTATCAGGAATTTTTGCATTTGAAACACAAGAAGCGAGCATAAGTGCTGTTACTGTAAACAAAATTGTCATTATTCTTTTCATATCAATTTATATTACAAAAAAATTCATCCTTTTGCAAATTTTTGACGATGAAAATAAGGGTGTAGTTTAAAAATTGTTTTGAGTTTAGAATATAATAATGGTATAATTACCGATACAACAAAATTGGATGGTGAAATCTATGAGCGATGAAATGTTCAATCAGAAACTTAATGAAAAGAAAAAAGAAGTAGAACAATATAAGACTGGACTTCAGTTATTTAAATTCAGAAAAAGAACTTTCTTTTTTTACATGGGAGGTTTCTTACTTCCTACTGTATTCAGCTGGATATATTTTGGATATACAGGAATTTTTAATCCGAGCGAAGCTTTGCATGCGTGGCTTAACCCTGCTGCTATTTTGGGTGTTATTGGCGTTGTTTCTCTTAGTATCTGGTGGTGGCTTTTTAATACAAAGCGAATCATGAAGGTAAATATTGCAGATGAAGAATCTGTTTTAAGAACAAATAAATATGCTAAAAAATTTGAAAGTCTTACAATTGCATTCATGGTTGGAAACGGGGTTGTCGTTCCATGTCTTGTTTTGGTTGCTTTAGGTTCAAAAGGGTATTACTGCGATGTTGCTCCTCTTTTTGTTGGATGTCTCGGTAGCGTATTCCTTATTTCCCTTATCATGTATATTTTGTTCCTTCAGGGATTTGAAAAGACTTTGTTTAGAGTTCCACTAATTGAAGGTTATACTTCTATGCCTTTGACACTTCGTTCTGTACTCGTAAGTGGATTTGGTGCAATGGGTTCTTTGATGATTACAATTACTCCTGCTATTACACAGGCAATCAAAGAAATTCCTATCGCAAATCTTTTCTGGCAGTATATGTTCCCGGGTGGATGTGTCGGAGTTATTATTGTTGTATTCAGTAGCTTTTTGCAGATGCGTGGTGTAGCAACTCGATTAAGGGATATTACTAGTTTTACACGCCTTGTTGCAGAAAAAGACTATACCGGACATCATCTCGATATCGAAAGCCGTGATGAATTTGGTCTTTTGGTAAACGACTTGAATGCCTTCCATGTAAATACAAGAAAACTTCTTTACGGTATCAATAAGTCTGTAAACTATTCTCTCGGCACAGCAGAAAACTTTAGTACAAACATGACTGAAACAAGTAGCGCTGTAGAAGAAATTATTGCAAATATCAATAGCGTTAAAGAACGTGTAATTAATCAGTCTGCTGGTGTAGAAGAAAGCGATTCCACAATCAAAAATATGATTATGCGTATTAATGAACTTAATACAAGTGTAGATCAGCAGGTTTCTGGAGTATCTAACTCTTCTAGTGCTGTTGAAGAAATGGTTGCAAATATTCGCTCTGTTAGTCAGATTCTTGATAACAACTCAAAGACTGTACAGGAACTTAGTACAGAATCAGAAAACGGTCGTGCAAAGATTAATGCTGCGGTAGAACTTGCAGGTACTGTTCTTGAAAAATCTGCCAGCCTTATGGAAGCTTCTACAATTGTACAGAGTATTGCGAGTCAGACTAACTTACTTGCTATGAATGCAGCAATCGAAGCGGCTCACGCTGGTGAAGCGGGTAAAGGTTTTGCCGTTGTTGCTGACGAAATCCGTAAACTTGCAGAACAGTCAAATACACAGGGTAAGGCAATCGCAAGTCAGCTTGGTGAATTGCAGGATACTATCGAAAGTGTTGCAAATAATACAAAGGCTGTTCAGAATCAGTTTGAAGTTATCTTTAATCTTACAAGCAGCGTTAGACAGCAGGAAACTGTTATTCAGAATGCTATGGAAGAACAGAATGCCGGTAGTGCACAGGTACTTCAGTCAATCAGTGAGATTAAGACTTCTACCGATACTGTAAAGACTAATACAAGCGTATTGCTTGAAGGCGGTAAACAGATTGGTGAAGAAATGCATATGCTTGCAAATGTGACTGCTGAAATCAGTAATGCAATGAATGAAATGGCTGCAGGTTCTAATCAGATTACAAAAGCTGTAGAAACCTGTTTAAACACAAGTAACGAAAACCATGATAATCTTTCTACTCTCCAGAAAGAAGTTGAGCAGTTTAAGATTAAGGGATAAAGATACAGCTAAAAAAAAGATGGGAAAGGCTATTCAATAGTTGGGATATGCGGGCATTGAGCTTGTCGAAATGCACATAACAAAGTATGTGGTGGTTTCGACTGGCTCAACCACCGTTTAGGGGTTTAACCACCGTGCTATCCTCTGCTTGGATAGCCCTTTTTTTGTGCCTGGTTAAGGAGGAGGGGTTACCAGCTTCCGCCACCGCCACCGCCGGCACCGCCTCCGCTGAATCCTCCTCCAGAATGACTTGAACCTGCTGCCGCATGGCTTGCGGCCTTTTGTGCAGCCTGGGCCGCTCTTACTGCCGATACAGGATTTGCAATTCCGTTGTAAAGGGTTCTGTTGAGATAGATTGCATCAAATGGGGTGACACTTGAGGTTTTGTACCAGGATGGATTTTTAAGGTTTAAGGATTTAAATTGTTTTGTCCATTTTTCTGTGAGTCCAAAAACCATTGCGTAGGGCAAAATGTTGTAGAAATAATCAGGATTTTCATCAACAAGCATTTTGAGCTTTGGAAGTTCTGCAACTTTTATAAACTCTTTTAGTCCAAGAAGCTTTCCTGTGATTTCTACATTGTAATCAGTCATTTGTATTAGTTTGTCAGAGAAGAACATGCTTAAAGCTGCAAGGTATGAAACTCCAAATAATACCTGTTCTGGAATTATTGAACTTTCTTTGCTGATTAAAAGAATAATTGATAAAAATCCAATAAATACTACTGAAAAAATGATTGTTGGAATTAAGTGGCTTTTCTTAAAGTTTTTGGAATAAACGGATTGCATTCTGATTGTTCCAAAGAACATAAGAATAAAGCAGGCAAACATCCCAAGAGGAAGATTTGCAAAAATTCCATTCTGGCTTGTTGTTGCAATAAAAGCCCCGCACATTATGCTTTCTAAAAATACCAGTCCCAATGCCTTTCCAGAACCTTTGTAGAGTCTTTTATCACCTGTAAACTTGTCCCGGAGAAGGGATTTGCTTGCATCAAGACTCGTTATAAAGGAATTATCTAGATTCTTAAGCTCCCGGCGGTCGCCTTTTTCAAAAAGTGCGTTAAAGAGGGTATTTGCGGCAAAACCTGCTTCTTTTTCCAAAGGTTTTACTTTGTTTAGTACAAGGTAATCCAGTTTTCCCTTTTTATTGTTTACTTCTTCGATTGTGAGGTATCCCTGATCTGCCCATAGAGGAATTAGAGAAAGAACATCGATGTCCTGGGCACTGTTATCGATTATAAAGCCAACATCGGCGCTGTTGATTCCTTTTGGAGGGTAGAACTCCACGGTTTGAACAATCTTTTTGTGATGGCTTTTAAAACCGTATAAAAGAACTGTCAAAGTTGTGATTACAGATGCGATAGCAAAAAGCCATGCAAAAAATGTAGGGGTTTTGTATGGATTTTCAAAGTAACCTTGCGGAAGATTTGCAAAAATTGTAATTGCGTTTTTAGGCGGGATATTTTTTGCTGCCCCTTTAATGCTGGTGGAATCAAAACTGTAAGCCACATCCAGGGTGTTTATTTCTTTTCCGAGAGAGCCACTGTATAGAATGACTTTTGTACCTTTTGAAAGTGGCTTTTCCAGGTTTAATTCAAAGTTGAAGTTCTGAATTGAGCATTTCCAGTCCGGTCCAAGAACAGAATAAAAAATAAAATCATCTTCTTTTATTCTGTCATCAGGAATTATAACCTGGTAGCTGATTTTGTAGGTTTTGTTTCCTGTAAAAACTGTGTCTGCCCGTCCCAGCTTCATTGTGAGATAGTCGCTTGAACTGTCAATGGAGACATTTTCATCATAAGTATCGATGTTTTTGACTTGAGTTTTGTAGTAAACAAGTTTTTCCTTGCCGTTTACAGTTCTTTTTGCTTCAAAGAATAAAGGAATTTCCCTGTAAAGACCGTGACTTGGTTCATAAAAGTCTACAGAAATTGTTTCTGTGACATTCATTACGTTATCTTTTGAGAGGGAGCCTTGTAATAAATAGTCAGTAATCGAAAAATTCTGACTGAATGCTGTTATATTGAAAAGGACCGCAAATAAAATTGCAGTCCCTTTGTGTTTTATGTTCATAAACATATTCTAGAATTCAACCTTAACATTTTTGCGTTCAGAAGCATCGTCCACCTGGAACATAGCCTGTTCTTCAAAGTGTCCAAATTTGGCAATAATATTTGTCGGAATTGTCTGAATCTTGGTGTTATAGATTTTAACGACACCGTTGTAGTATTTGCGGCTGTTGGCAATATCTTCTTCGATGGATTTGAGCTGTGACTGCAAATCCTGAAAGTTTGTGTTTGCCTTGAGTTCAGGGTAGCTTTCTGACAAAGCAAAAATCTGGCGAACGGCACCTGTGATTGCCTTTTCATCTTCGAGCTTTTCTGCATTTGTTGTATGCATTCCAGAGTTGCGGGCAGCGATTACTTTTTCGAGGGTTTCGCTTTCGTGCTTGGCATAGCCTTTAACTGTGGCAACGAGATTTGGAATTAAATCAAATCTCTTTTTAAGGTAAACATCCATTGTGCTGAATGCTTCTTTGCAGTTGTTTCTCTGTGTTACAAGTGAGTTATAGGTTGCAATAGCCCATCCCACGAGTAAAACAACTACAGCAGCAATAATAATAGCAGTTATCATACGGTCCTCCGTGTTTTTATATATTTTCCTTTAATTTGTGTCATAAAGTTCTTCTATATAGTTTAATGAGTTATCTCGTTTTAGGACAATGATGGTGATGTCGTCTTCCAGGGGTTTGCCGTTTCTAAAGGTTTCCAGTTCTTTGACAAGAACTTCGATTAATTCCTTTGAAGTGAGGTTTGCATTGTCCCGGATGATTTTCTCAATTCTTTCTGATTGGAACTGTTCGTTCTGAGGGTTGGTTGCTTCGAGAATACCGTCTGTGAAACAAACCAGAATGTCCTCCGGCTGCATTGTAAATTCTGTCTGCTGGAAAGAAACTTCAAGGCCTTTGATTCCGATGGAACCATACTGTTTTTCAAGGTCGTATGGTTTTAACTGCATTGTTTGCTTTGTTTTTGAATCGTAGAGAATAGGGTATGGATGTCCTGCGTTAGAAAGTTCAATATTACATCGTTCTTTGGAATCAAACTGTCCAAAGCGGAACAGAAGGCCTGTGAGGTAATTATCAACATCGCCCTTTGCTACATTGAGGGCTTCGTTAAACTTTTCCAGAGTTTCGCTTACAGATTCACCCTTGTCGGTTGCTTCGTCAAAAAGGTTGTTGATAATATCCTTTGCAAGCATTGTAATCAAGCTGGAAGCAATACCGTGACCGGAAACATCAAAAAGGCTGATCCCGTTTAATTTTTCGTTTACAGAGTAGTAGTCATAAAGGTCGCCGGAAACTTCTGCAAGGGGTTTGTAGTAGATGTACATGTCCCAGCCCTTAAAATTTCGTTTAGGGAATGGAAAGAATTTTTTTTGAACAATAGCTGCCATGGCAAGGTCTTCGTTTGCCTTGCGGATAATATTTTCAAGTTCAATATTTGCCTGAGACAGCTTGTGGGTTTTGATTAAAACCTGTTGTTCGAGGTCGGTGTTTAAGACTTCTACCTGATAGAAAAGATGGTAAAATTCCTTTGTAAGGAGCACTAAGAAGTAAATGATAGAAAGCTGCCATCCAATCATTGAGTAGTACATAAAGATTCTTTCTTTCCAGATAAGGCGGATAATGATATCGATTGCTATTGCAATAAGAACAGGGGCAAAACCTCTGATTAAGGTAATGGCCTGACTTCTTTTAGGTTTTGTAAACAGATACTTAAAGAAAATAAAAACACTGTAGCCCATTTCAATAAAAATCAAAGTGAGCATCAGAGGACAGATCTTCATGAGAGTGTTGTAATTTGTAACTCCCAGAGTCAAAAGAATCTGGAAGGTAACGACTACAAGATTAAAGGTTTTGACAGCCGGTGGAGTCGGATGATCAAAATAGTTAAGAATGAACGAAGAAATAAAATAGAAAACTCCGTAGGCACCGATACAGAGACTTATTTTCATGTAGGTAAGATTTGACATGTGATGACTGGTGTAGAACGGAAAGTCCGGAGCATAAAAAGCTGCCATAAAAAGAATTGTAAAAAAGTTGAGAATGGCAAAGCTTAAATGCTGAGGAGAGCGGCGGCGGCTTCTGAAAAACAGAAAAAAATACAAAAGAAATGCTGCAAACATTCCGCCTACAAAGAAAATGTAGATGCGGGAGTGAAGGAAGGTTACAAGCTTTGAATAGTTTTCTGACTGGATACGGGGACCGATAAAGGTTTCTGTTGAAATACGGCACTTTCCGTGTACCCATACCTTTATGAGAATTGTATTGGTTCCTTCTTTTATCATGTTCTGGGCAATCCAGAAGTCCTGACTCTGGAACCAGGGGCTGGTCTCCGGTTCATAGGTACCGTAACCTCCGATAAAGAATCCGTTTAAGAAAACCTCGTCGGAAAATTTTAAAAATGGAATTACAAGGGAGAGGTCCTGATTCTTTAGGTTTTCTGGAACTGTAAAATCAAAGGTAATCCAGATAAACTTGCCCTGGGTACCCACTTGTTCTAAGTTAGAAAGGTTGTTTCCTCTTAATTCATCAAGGTGAACAAACTTGTCCCGGTTTGCAAGAAAATCGTCGTAGGTGCTGTCTTTTTCACACAATGCCCAGTAAAAAGAATCTCGAAAATCAATGCGTTCTTCTGGACTAGGTTTGGTCTTGCAGGAAGTAAAAAAAATCACTCCCAGAAGAAGCAAAAATCGAGCAAAGAGAGAAAATTTAGATGATGTGATTCGGGCATTTTGCACGGAAATATTATATCAGAAAAAAGTGAATTTCACTAATAAAATATTACGATTTGGTTCCTAATTCGTTAATGTATTCAGCGGCAAAAAAGCCTGCAATTGAGCCGTCACTAGTGGCTGTGATAATCTGTCTGAGGGGCTTGCTTCTTACATCTCCGGCAATAAAAAGCCCCGGAATTGCTGTCTGCATTTTTTCATTTGTTATGAGATAGCCACCCTCATCCTTGGGAAGAGTGTCCAGCAAAGATACCTGAGGAGACATTCCTACAAAAATGAATACGGCGGAGCAGGGGAGGTTTAGAGTATCCTGTGTGGTGCCGTTAGTCTGTTTTGCCTGTATTGAAGTGACTGTCTTATCGCCCAAAATCTGTTCAACCGTGGTGTTGAGATATAATTCGATATTTGGTGTGTTCTTGATCCTCTCTGTCAGTGTTTTCTGGCATTTGAGCTTGTTTCTTCTGTGTATGAGGTTTACTTTTTTCGCGATTTTAGAAAGGTAAAGGGCTTCGCTGGCGGCACTGTCACCGCCTCCGACTACGCAGATTTCCCTATCTTTAAAGAATGGGCCGTCGCAGATTGCGCAGTAGGATACGCCTCGGGCAAAAAACTCTTTCTCCCCTGGAATATTTAGATGATTGTGGGTTGCCCCTGTTGCATAAATCAAAGCTTTTGAATTGTATGTATCTTTTGTTGCTTTTACGATGAAGTCCTGATTTTTTTTATCGATGGAGATGACTGTGTCTTTGATGATTTTTGTTCCAAAGTACATGGCCTGTTCTTTAAGCTGTTCTATGAACGACACGCCGTCCTGTGCGGGAAAAAATCCTGGATAATTTTCCAGGGAATCTATCTGGGCGATTTGTCCGCCGATTTGTGACTGGTCTATTATTATGGCATCGATTCCGCTTCTTGAGGCGTAGAGTCCGGCACTTAATCCTGCGGCTCCTGCTCCGATTATTATTACATCGCTTTTGGTCATATTCAAATCATACAATGTTTTAAAGTTTCGTCAAATCTAAAACTCTGTTATAATGTTTGTTATGAAAGATATTCTTATTGTACGCGAAGATAGTAATTTTGAACCGGCGATTTATGAGTTTATTAATAATCGCTATGAAGCAACTGAGAGTCCTTTTGATTCAAAAGAAGTTGAATATATCTGTCAGAACAATGGGATTAGAATGATTGTTCTTTTTATTGAAGATATTTCTTCTCCTGCCACAGTTGAATTAAGAAGAATATTGATGTACATAAAAAATATTCACTTTTGTCTTTTAGGCTCTCACCACGGTTTGTCTGCCTATAGTGATATGCTTGATAAGGATTATGTTCACTGTATAGAAGTTCCTGTTCCGATTACAAAATTTCAGGAATATTTTGAATTTATTGTTGAGCAGTATACTGGCCTCAAGAGTTTTGATGATGCTCGTCACGAACATAAGAGACATATTCTTTTAGTTGATGATGATCCAGTCTGCCTTAGAAACATGATGAACTGGTTAAAAAACTTTTATCAGGTTTCTGTTGCAAAGAGCGGTGCAGCTTGTATTTCTTTTCTCGGAAAGGTTAAGCCGGATTTGATTCTTTTGGATTATGAAATGCCAGTTTGCAACGGGGTTCAGACTCTTGAAATGATCAGAAGCGAAAAAGAATATGATGAGATTCCTGTCATGTTCTTAACCGGAGTCAGTGATGTTGATAAGGTAAAAGAAGCCTTAAGACTCAAACCTCAGGGATATATTCTTAAAAATACAGACCGTGTGGATTTTTTGTCTAAAATAAATATGATTTTTTCTAGATAGCCTATGGATAGAAATTATAAGAAAATGGCGAACCTTGCAAATATTAAGCGTGTCTTATTATTTGCGCCAGCACTTGCAGTTTATCTTTCTTCTGAATTTTTCAGGGATTTTATAAAACTCATGGATCCGGCAAGGGCTAAATGGCAGTTTTGTTTAGGGGATTTTAGTGCAAATGCTTATCTCCTGTTTGTCATTTTGGATGCGCTTTACGTAGTTTCTTCGATTTCAATATTTTTGTATTCAATTATTGCATATAAAAAAATTAAGGCTGGTTTAAGAATAAACTTATACTACAGTCTGGTGCGGATTTACGGGCTTTTGCTGACTTTCTGTGCCTTTTGTGCCGTCATGGTAACTGTCCGGGTTTATGGTGAAACGGACTTTACCTTCTTTTTTATCATGGTGGTTTTGACTTCGGCAATTCTGTACATAAACAGTATGCTGACAATTTTTATCGATGCGCTGTGTTTTATCGTCGCCTTTATTCTCATAAAGCTTTTTAATCTCAGCACCAGTTATGAACCTTACTGGTCCTATGTGATTGTCTTTATGCTCATGTCTACGGCAGTAGCGTATATCAAGGAGCGTTATTTAATAGAAACAATTGAGCGAGAAAACAAAAAGTCCATGTTTCTTGCTAATATGAGTCACGAAATCAGAACTCCGATGAACGCTATCGTGGGAATGAGTGAACTTGCCCTTGATTTTGATGTAACTGACAGCCAGAAAAATATTCTCAGACAGATTAGAACTTCGGGAATCAATCTTGTTGGAATTATAAACGACATTCTAGATTTTTCTAAAATTGAGTCAGGCAAGATGGAGATTGTTCCTGTAAATTATGACCTTGTAAAGCTTATGAACGACGTTATGAATGTAGT
>JAFNQK010000129.1 GCA_017386165.1 Treponema sp. | reverse complement strand
TTAAATATCCAGATTAGCGTAACTTGAATTGCTTTCAATGAACTGGCGACGAGGTTCTACTTCTTCGCCCATGCAGACACTGAAAATCTTGTCGGCTTCTACTGCATCTGGGATGGTAACTACGCGCATTTTGCGGTGAGCTGGATCCATTGTTGTTTCCCAGAGCTGTTTACCGTCCATTTCACCAAGACCTTTGTAACGCTGAACATCGGCTTTATCACGCTGATCTCCAAGTGCTTCAAGAGCTTCGTCTCGTTCTGCATCGCTGTAGCAGTAAACTGGTTCTTTTTTACCAAGCTGAACTTTGAAAAGTGGTGGCATGGCAAGATAAACATAGCCGTTTTCAATAAGCTGTGGCATGTATCTAAAGAAGAATGTTAAAAGCAATGTGCGGATATGAGAACCGTCGACATCGGCATCGGCCATGATGATGATTTTATGATAGCGGAGTTTTTCAATATTAAAGTCTTTTCCAAAACCTGCACCAAGAGATGCAATTACAGGTTCAAGCTTATCGTTGTTCATTACTTTTTCAGGACGAACTTTTTCAACGTTGAGCATTTTTCCCCAGAGAGGAAGAATTGCCTGTGTTTTTGGATCGCGTCCTTTCTTTGCTGAACCGCCGGCTGAGTCTCCTTCGACGATGTATACTTCGCACTGTTCTGGATCTTTTAATGAACAGTCAGAAAGCTTTTCAGGGAGACCAAACCCGTCGCTCATAGTCTTTTTGCGACTTGCATCTTTTGCCTTGCGGGCTGCAATTCGGGCAGTAGCTTCGGCAATTGCTTTTTCAAGAACGCCTTCAAGAACTGCAGGATTCTGTTCAAAGAAAATTGTAAGTTTTTCTTTTACAAGAGAATCTACAATTGAACGAACTTCTGTATTTCCGAGTTTTTCCTTTGTCTGTCCTTCAAATTCCGGTTCAGGAACTTTCATTGAAAGAACTACAACTATACCAGAACGAACATCATCACCTGTAAGATTTTCGTATTTATCTTCTTCTTTTGCAGCCTTGTTATCTTTTACAGGCATTTTCTTAAGAATTTTTGGATTTGCTACAAGTGCCTTATTCAAAACGAATGTAAGGGCTGACTTAAATCCTTCAAGGTGAGTACCACCATCGCGGGTATTAATATCGTTTACATAAGTGTTAATATTTTCATCAAAACCGTCGTTGTACTGGAAAGAAAGTTCAGTTACAACGTCATCTTTTTCACCAGTAATATAAATCGGATCAGCAGGAAGATAGAATTTTGAATGTTTTGCGGCATTCAATTCTTTTACATACTGATTGATACCGCCTTCGAATTTAAGGATTTCTTCTTTTGGATTTTCAAGGCGTTCATCGCGGAAAATAATTACGATTCCGCTGTTCAAGAATGCAAGTTCACGAAGGCGTTTTTTTAGAACATCATAATCGTGAACAACTGTTTCTGTAAAAATTGTTGCATCAGGTTTCCAGCGGATTGTTGTTCCGTGTTCTGTTTCAGGAACATCACCAATTACTTCAACTTTTGTCTTTGGAACACCGCGGGCATATTTCTGTTGATAAATGTGACCATCACGTTTTACAGTTGCTTCCATCCAGTCAGAAAGAGCGTTAACGCAGGAAACACCTACACCGTGCAAACCACCGGAAACTTTATATGAACCTTTATCAAATTTACCACCGGCATGAAGTCGGGTTAAAACAAGTTCAAGGGCAGAAATTTTTTCTGTAGGGTGAATATCAACAGGAATACCACGACCGTTATCTTCAAC
>JAFNQK010000128.1 GCA_017386165.1 Treponema sp. | reverse complement strand
CATTGCCTTACATATTATTTGTGAAAGTCCTAAAGACATTCTAAAAATAGCTACACAAACTTGCAAAAATTATGGAATTAAACATTGCACAATACAAACTGAAACAAAAGAATGTAATTGTAAACATGAAGAAGAAAATGATATTCATTAAATAATAATTGATTTTATAAATATATTGAATTTGATTATGCTAAGTAAATGTTTAATTCTAAATTATTATAATTCCAATTGTTAAAATTATATAATAAAGTTTATACTCGGTCCTTAAAAGAATAAAAACAATCCATACAACAAGTGAAATGCATGATGTAAAAATTGACAGTATTTCTATTTCCCAAAATAGTTTGCTTCTTTCAAAAATATTATCTCTATTTCTTGCAATTTCTCTGGAACCATATGAAGAAGTACCCAAAGTTGCAAACATTAAAAAATATGCCTGATGCGAACAAACCAAACTATTTATGCCAATTTGTTCTGCTCCCAGAACGCGTGCAAGATATGGCGCGGTTATAAAAGGTGTAATAATACATAATATTTCATATAAAAAACTTAAGATATAATTCTTTTTTATACTTGGCGTAGAACTCATCTCACTATTTTATAAGGGGATGCCTTAAAAGTTTAAACTACAGTGGTCAAACCTGTCGAAACCACCGCATACGACGAAACTTATCGGATAGACCCTTTTTCCCTTTATTCAAATAAATATTCTAAACCAGTATTATTTTTTTGTCAATGATGGCGCAACCTGGTAAGATTGCATGAAAAATGTGGATTCAAAATCTTTTTGAAAAAAAGCATCATGCTCGTTATGAAAAGAATCTGTAAATCTTTACTTTTTTTTCATCCACTCAATATTCATCAAAATAAAATCTTTGACATCGCGGGAAAGATTCAGTTCCTTTTGTTTGATTTTGAGTTTTTTAAGAGCCTGAACAATCAGCGGATTTTTCTGGCAGTTTGTAAAATAGCTTGCACCGTAATTCATTATGGAAAGAAAAAGAGTGTCGGCCTGATCTTTGCTAATTCCCAGTGCAAACGAAAGACGCTTCTGTAAAATAAAAGCACGGTCGTAATAAGTCTTTTTAAAAACAGTCAGACGTTCAACAGTAACGTTGCGTTCAATAATCGTAAGAAGAAATGAAACATACCTGAAATAATCCTCGTGGCTTACAACCTGTGCGGCCCAAATTTCTGCGGCAGTTTCCGGCGAGAACTTGCATCCTTCTGGAAAAACCGTAAGCAGCGAATCCAGATATTCGGTCATTCTGTCCTGTTCAATTTCCAGATATATTTCTTCTTTTGTCGTAACGTATTTGTAAAGATTGGCGCGCGACCAGTTCAGTTTTTCTGCAATCGTAGAAAGAGTGATTTCTGTATACGGCATCGATTTAAAAAGTTCGTCTGCCGTATTTTTGATTTGAGACATCCTTTCTTCTTTCTGTTCTTCCGTGCGCGCTCTTTTGTAATCTGGCATACCTCAAAGATAATTCAAAAACGGATTTTTAACAAGTGAAATCGAGTAGATTATTGTATAAATTAAGAACAGTAGGTTGCTTAAAAATTTGTCTCTAAACTTTGGAGGGGAAAGCCTTCCCCTGGCTCGCACTTCGTTGCTCCCCACCCCTTCTAACGGGGGCATGCCCCCGTAACGCCCCCGACCGATACTGCCACGGGTAATTTGATTCTTTATCTTGGCAAACGGTTTGTAATTTATTACGATAAAAGCAGCTGGGATTTTACTCCGCTTGGAAAAGTTGACAACATGGCAAAAGCCGAACTCAAAAAAGATTCTTGGGGATGGAAATGTTACTACGGTACTGTCAATAAAAAAAAAATTATTAATCATCCAAGGAAGCTGACAATGGAAAAACAAAAAACAAATTTTGGTCCACTCTTGATAATTATAGCCGCATGTTTTTGGGGCAGCATGGGCATTTTTGTAAGAAAACTTGAAAGCTATGGATTTACTGCAATCCAGATTGTTTCGATTCGTCTCACACTGGCGGCATTGTTTTTTTCAATTCTCCATATTTTTATCGACCGTAAAGGCTTTAAAATTTCACTTCGCGACATTCCGCTTTTTTTAGGACTGGGACTTGGAAGCATTCTGTTTTTCACTATCTGTTATTTTTCTGCAATTACGGTTATGAGCCTTTCTACGGCTGCAATTCTTTTGTACACTTCGCCAATCTGGATTATGCTGATGTCATCTCTTTTCTTTCATGAAAAACTGAACGCAAAAAAACTGATTGCGCTTGCTTTTGCTTTTGCGGGTTGTGTTTTGGTTTCTGGAATCTCAGGTGGTGGAATCACAGTTGTTGGCTTGCTGCTTGGACTTGGGTCCGGTTTTGGATATGGACTTTACAGTATCCTGGGAACTATCGCACTCCGACGTTATTTGCCTTATACCGTGACGACATGCACATTTATTTTTGCCGCCTGCGGTTCGTGGTTCGTCTGCCGTCCTTCCGACATGATTTCAAAATTTGCCGGTGCTGAAAATCTTCCCCTGCTAATTGGCTTTTGTTTTCTGACAGCACTTGTAACCGCCGTAATTCCTTTTTTGTGCTATACGCTGGGACTTGGAAAAGTTGAGGCAAGCAAGGCCGGAATCATTGCGACGCTTGAACCTGTAGTTGCAACTATTATTGGAATTGTGTGCTTTGGTGAGAGGCTGACCGTTATTTCTGCGGCAGGAATTGTTCTGGTACTTTCAGGGGTTGTTGTTTTGAATTTAAAAGGAAAATAGCTGATATGGATTTCATATCAATTTTTTCGCTACCTCGATGCGGACATTCCTCTAGCATAATATTGTACCTTTGTCATACAATATTTTAATGCCCAATCATGGTATTTGCGCGGTATTCTGCGTTGAGCTGGGCAATTTCTTTTTTGCCGTCTATGTACTGTTGGTAGTCGATTTCCATGGCACCGCAGGCGCAGCACATTGAGCAGTCGCTTCCGCACCCTAGGGCTTCCGCAACAATCATTTCACGTTCTTCTTTTGTGGTGTCTTTTATCAAAATACTTTTCATTGACTATAACTCTCCTGATTATTATATACCTATTATATAAGTAGGTATATAATAAGTAAAACATTTATTCAAGAAGGGGCAATGGTATTTTCAAAAAAATCACACGGGTCAAAACGCACATTCAGCTCATAGGGAAATTTAATCAGCAGATTGTTGGTCATAATTTCATCTTTGCGAAACGGAGCCTTTCTTGTGCATCGGCGCGTGAATCTATTCGGACTTGTTGTTAAACAAATATGAAAAAAGCTTTTCAAACATCAGTTCCAGAGTCTCTTCAAGAACGTCCTGCCTG